>NZ_JAYGHQ010000007.1:0-214915 GCF_034931425.1 Crocosphaera sp. XPORK-15E | reverse complement strand
GAAAATCTTTCACCTAGCATCCGATTGTACCAATAACGACAGACCCGAAGCCAGGTATTCAGTTCTAGCTTTTGTTCTGTTGTTGGCTGTAATTGATACTGATAAGTTGATTTCATTGTTATTTTGGTTTATCTCCCTTACAATAATGCTAGACCAATCACGTTCATTTTGTCAAGCATGAGAGAAAAAAAAGTTGAGGTCAGGGTAAATGAAGTTGAATACAATTGGCTGAAAAGCTATGCAGACAGGGAACAAATCTCTATGGGTGAGGCTATGAGACGTTTTCTTAATAGTTATCGGTTAAATCAATAAATTATTTGTCAATTTTCGGGGCATTGAACCCCTCAATTGACCCGCTTTCATCCCGACGCTAACCCAAGGGTATAGCGCGGGGCTTCTCGCGGAGGAGCTAACCCCATCTGTTTCTCAACAAGGATGGGGCCATCAATGATCATGCTTCTTCTTCGTAATATTCCGCTTGTTTTTGTTTTTGAGGAATATTGACGCGAGGGGGGTTGTAAGGTTCAGGTTCTACATCATCATCCCAAACATCTCCCTGCACCTCATCATAGTCATAATCGTACTCTTTTTCTTGGCGAGGGGGTTGATAGGAGAGGGGTTCTTCTCGTCGCACGTCTTCCCAGTTATCTTCCTCATACTCATCATAGCGAATTGACTCAGCTTGTCGTCTTGGGGGAGGGGCTGTGATCGGTTTTTCCCAGGTATCTTCGTCCCAACGTTCCTCCATCACAGGTTTTCGCATTTCTACGGGGGTTCTGATGGGAATACCCGTTCCTAACTGGTTTTCGGGGCGGGCAGTTGGGGGAGAATAGATGTAGTCTTCGTCTTCTTTTTCCCAAGGGGGTCTACCGATGCCTAAACGTTCTAAAACCCCGACAGTTAACTGGGTTAACCGTTCCTCTGCCCCTTCAAAAACAATTAAGCGGTTGGGGCCACTACTGACAACTTCTTCAATGCTAATTTCGTAGGTACTTAAGACCTGATCGGGAATTTGAGGATATCCGAAAGAAGCAATAATAATTGAGGATACTTTACCCGTTGCTAAATCAAACTGAAAGTCTCGAACTTTCCCTAAAGGTTCCCCCGCTTCTGTAATCACCTCACTATTAATTATGGGAGTATAAGCGTCAATATCAACAGGTTCGATGGCATCTTCATTGTCAACGAGGATGACATCGCCGATTTGACGGATACTGGAAATATACATATATTGGGGCATACCAGACAAAGAAAGCATATTATCCCGTAGCCCTAGGGCGACGACTTCCCGTTGGTCAATATCGACCAAAATTTCTTTGACGACCCCTAATTTTTTCCCCCTATCACGGGTGATCACTTGTGTATTAATAAATTCGTTGCGTAATCGGATGTTATCTGTGGTCATTTTGTCTTAGGTTTGATGACTGGCTTCCTAGGGATAGAAAAATCAAATAGCAGATTTTTAGGTTTGACGATAATAGGTCTTAGTTAATCGATAATACCTTAAGAGCTAACTTTTATCCTTAATCACGATTGGTCAGTAATTAGGATTCAGGATGGTTTTCATTTAAGCCCTCAAGCATCTATGGGAAGGCTCTGTCTTCTATTTTAACCAATCCCTTGCCATTTGCCTGAACCAGCCCGCCACAAAAATAACACCTTTAATGACAAAGGTGCTTTCTTTTTAGGAATCTGAGGTAATTTTAGCAAAAAAAAGCTTAATTATTGAAGAAATTGAAAAAATTGATTAGACTAAGGTTGTTTCAATTGTTGCTAGATCAACTTGGCATTCCAGTCCGAGGGACTTTTCTAGCTTAACAACATTTTCTAAACTTTCCCAGGTTTCGGTGAAAGGTGAGACAGCTAGACTACAAGCTTTCCATTCGGCTCGAACGGGAACACCCAACTGCTGACACATTCCCCCCCGACGGCCTTCTGTTTGATAATAACGACAATAGCGGCAAGATGACGTTAAGCAATTAGCGGTTTTCATGGGAGTTCTACGGCAAGGAGTAATTTTGAGAAATTAAGTTTATCTTATACAACCTATTATCTAACATGACCTAATTGATTCTCGATTGACCCTAATTGCGCCACTGTCTTGATTTCATTGTTTCCCTTGAGTCCTGACTCTTTAGGGTTTTTTAATATTTATTTTACAAAATTTAATATTATGTCCTAGTAATCAAAGAAACTTAATAAAATAAAAGTAGACAATTTTAGACATTTCTTAGGGAAAACCCTAGGGATCAAGGGTAAAAACCGTATAACACAGGAGACATAAAAAATAAAACCGAAAATTTACGGAGAGAGATTTAGGAGTAAAACTTATAGAATCAAGAATTAATCGAAAGTTTATTAAGATTTTTGTTGCCAATATCGTATCATACAAAGCGAACATTTGTCCCAACGGTTAAGTTCTGCAAGGGGTGTGGGACAGTGACATTGAGGACATAACGGCAGAGCTTGATCTCGATGTTGGAGGACTTTCACCCATTGTTCAAAGGCTTCTTGGGGGTTTGTGGTAACTTCAGAGGATAGGCTTTCTGAAGCCCTGGAAATGGGATCTGGAGTCAAGGGTTGAGGCTGATACCACTGGGCAGAAGAAAAGCGAATATTCTCTAAGGGTTCAGAAGATAAGTGAGTATTGAGTTGTTTCAGTAGAGAATAGCGGGTTAGGGAGAGTTGCTGGGCCCAAACCGCACTGGCGGTAGCTACCCAAAGAATATTGCGGTTGATAGATAGGGGGCGTGTCTGAGCAGCGACTCGCTCATTAACCACTTCATCCCAGGCCTGACAAACTGTTTGATATCGTTGATAGGCTGCCAAATGAGGTTGAGCGATGAGGTTAGTTAGTAGTTGATTGAGAGAGTTCAAAGTCATGGAATTCTCGCTACAATGAAGAAAGTTATTCGTTTGTTCAGATGCCATTTTAAGGAATAAAAATGAAAAAAATCACCAATTTGACTTTATGCGCCCTTATCGGTGCGGCTACAGTAGTTTATACTTATCCCTTCTTCCAAAACGCAGCCCATCAAGTGGCTTATAAATGGGATGGGAAAGCTGAACAATTTCATTACAATTTCTCCAAATATTTACGTTATAGTTCTTAAGTTTATCGCAAAATCATGGGTCTAAAACCCCGCCCTTCAGGGCATAATTGTGCTACAATGGAATTGTAGCGTTAACGGCTACCTACTGGGGGTCCCCCAGGAAGTGACGACTAACCCTGAATTGGCAGGGTGTCTGGAAACAGATGGATGTATGACCTAGTAAGGTAAGTACCAGTCAGCCTAGTAAACCTCACAAGAGAGTAGGTTTCAACAAGTAATTGTTGAATCATACTCCACTCGCCTTTAGGCAGTGGAGTATGTCAACTTAAAATTCTCTAGGGATCGTGTTCTTAAGCCTGCTGACGCAGGCTTTGTCTCTGGATGACAAAACTAAGCGGCCACATTGTTTTATAATCGGGCTACATAGCATCATTCAAGGCAGACAAGGCGTAGCCATTCATGACATTTTTTAACAGATCTAGTGGTATTTTACTACACCCAACCTCCCTACCCAGTCGTTTTGGAATTGGAGACTTAGGGGAAGGCCCTTATCGCTTCATTGATTTTTTAGCCGCCAGTGGACAAACTATCTGGCAAGTATTGCCCTTGGGGCCAACAGGCTATGGAAATTCACCCTATTTATCCTATTCTGCCCTAGCAGGAAACCCTCTTTTGATCAGTCCTGATATCCTCTACGGAGATGGATTACTTACCCAAGAAGATTTGGACAGTTTACCCGAATTTCCGGCTGATTATGTAGATTATGACCTGGTAATTCAAACCAAGTTTCCCCTACTCAAAAAAGCCAGTGATACCTTTAAAAATCAGGGCCATGAGGAATTATGGCAAGAATTTAATCAATTCTGCGATCGCCATGCTTATTGGTTAGAAGATTATGCCCTGTTCATGTCTCTCCATGAAGCACACCCAGGCAAAGGATGGCATCAATGGGAACCTGATTTAGCAAAACGGGAACCCCAAGCCCTTCAAGCTTGCAAAGAACGGTTAGGGGATGCCATTTTTTATCATAAGTTTCTCCAATTTGAATTTTTCCGTCAATGGCAAGGGGTGAAAAAATATGCCAACGAGCGCAACGTTCAGATTTTTGGGGATATTCCCATTTATGTCGCCTATGATGGGGCGGATGTGTGGGCCCATTCCGATATCTTTTGTATTGACCCCGAAACCCATGAAATTGAGTTAATGGCCGGTGTTCCCCCGGATTATTTCAGTGCCACAGGGCAGTTATGGGGAAATCCTGTTTATAATTGGGAAAAAGTCCAAGAAAATAACTTTAAGTGGTGGATTCAACGGTTTAAAACAACCTTAGAGTATTTTGATCTGGTGCGGATTGACCACTTTCGCGGTTTCCAAGCCTATTGGGGAGTTCCTAAAGGGGAAACCACTGCCATGAACGGGGAATGGCTAGAAGCCCCAGGCGATGCCTTTTTTGAGCGTCTCAAGGAAGAATTAGGGGATTTACCGATTGTAGCTGAAGATTTAGGGGTAATTACCCCAGAAGTGGAAGCTTTACGGGATAAATTTGAGTTTCCTGGGATGAAGATCTTACATTTTGCTTTTGATTCAGATCGAGGGAATCCCTTCTTACCCTATAACTACGTTAACCGTAATTGTGTGGTTTATACGGGAACCCATGATAATAATACGACGGTGGGATGGTTTGCTGAGCGTAATTTTGAAGAAAAAGCGAGAGTTGGGGACTATTTAGGGTCGATCTGTTCTCAAGGTATTCATTGGGGTTTGATTCGTTTAGCGATGGGTTCTGTTGCTAATCAAGCTGTGTTTCCTTTGCAAGATTTGTTAGGGTTAACAGAGACAGCGCGGATGAATACACCTGGCCTCGCAGATGGTAACTGGGGATGGCGATATCGTCCTGAAATGTTAACACCAGAGTTAGGGAAACATTTACGGTTTTTAACAGAATTGTACGGACGTATTGTTTACCCTGAATATAAGGAATCTGAAGAAGTATCATAGGGGATTTTAGCTGATTTTTGGGCTAATATTTATCCTGAAAAGGTAGGGGCAATTCATGAATTGCCCCTTTTAAGATAATTTAAAAATTATTGTTTATTGTGCTACCATGTTTTAAAAAATAATCTATCAATACAATCAAAAATCATGAATAAAGTTAGACTAGAAGACATTATTAAATATCGTCAAACCGCACAACAAAATTGGCAAAAAACTCAAGTCCAAAGACAAGCAAGACAAGAAAAAGCTTGGACATTAGCAAAACAAGCAGCAACCTTATTAAAAGAACAATTTCAAGTTACAAAAGTTGTTGTTTTTGGCTCACTTATTCGAGAAGATTGTTTTACCCTTTGGTCAGATATTGATCTTGCTGCTTGGGGACTTTCCCCTCAAGATACTTTTCGTGCAATGGAAGTATTAAAAGACTTAGATCAAGAAATTGAAATTAATTTGGTCGATATAGAAACTTGCAGTCAACAATTAACAAAAAGTATAGAAAAAGAGGGTATATTCTTATGAATAAGCGGTATCAAACATTATCAGCAAGAATTAAGCAAGAATTAATTGAATTGGAAAAAGTTGTTAATCGCGCTAAAAGAGCAATGAATGCAGTCAATAATCAGTTAGAAAACCAAGACTTATTTTTAGATTCTGTTGCCTTAAGCATTCATGATTTTTATACAGGTTTAGAAAGAGTATTTTCTCAAATAGCAACTGTTGTTGATAATTTTCTGCCATCAGGACAAAATTGGCACAGAGAATTATTGAATCAAATGGGACGAGAAATAGATAATTTACGTCCTCAGATTTTTTCAGCAGTAAGTATTGAACAATTAGATGAATATAGAAGATTTCGTCATGTAGTCAGAAATGTTTACGGGTTTGAATTTGAGATAAGTAGAATTGAACCATTAGTAATTAAATTAGAGGAATGTTTTACAATTGTCAAAAAAGAGCTATTAAATTTTGCTGAATTATTAGAGGTTATCGCCCAATAATTTTTTAACTTGTTTAACCTTTTTGGGGTAACATCACCACATCAGCTTCATTACTTTCTCTTGCCACTCGAATTAAAAGGGCTGCTAAAGTTAAACTAGCTAAAGTAGAACTACCGCCATAACTCCATAAGGGAAAAGGTAAACCTGTTGTTGGTAAAGCCCCTGTTGCCACACCAATATTTAATAAAGCTTGTCCCACCATCATTACCATAACGCCGATCGCTACTAGCCGTTTAACACGATGACTACAATTTACGGCCACTCGTAAAGCAAACGTTGCATAAGTTAATAATAATATCAGTAAAACAATGCTACCGACAAAGCCAAATTCTTCCGCATAAACCGAAAAAATAAAATCAGTATATTGAATCGGTAAATAAAACAATTTTTGTTGAGACATTCCATAGCCTACTCCAAAAGTCCCCCCCGATCCCACAGCCATCAAACTTTGTACTAATTGATAGCCATTGCCCAAAGGATCAGCCCAAGGATCAAGAAATGCTGTAATCCGTTTCCGTTGATATTCTCGAAAACTAATACTAACAAAAGCAGTTAAAATACCCCCTAAAGCGGTTGTGGTTAAATACATAGATGGAATGCCCGATGCTAAAGCAATTAACCATAAACTCATGCCACATAAAGCAGTTGTACTTAAATTCGGTTGTAATAAAATTCCGGCTAAAATTAAGCCAAATACACCGATCCATTGCAGTCTTACGCGCCAAGAATGTCGGTGCCATTGACCAAAAATATAGGCACTTTGTAACACTAAAAAAGGTTTCATTAACTCCGAGGGTTGGATTAAAATTGGGCCCAATTTAATCCAACGAGTCGCCCCATAAACCTCATGGCCTAAACCTGGGACAAGGGTAGAAAAAATTAATCCTAATAATAATAAAATAGACCAAGGAGCCAACTTGACTATGTATTGTAGGGGCAATCGCGTAATTAAATTAAGCCCGTGCAGCCCGGCCCAGATCCAGATTCCTTGACGAATTACATAATACCAACCATTACCCGTTTCAGCGAGGGCAACGGGATAGGAAGCGGAAAACAGAGCAATTAAACCAAGAGATAACCAAAGCAAAGTTAACCAGCGTAAAAAGCGGGCTTCGTTTGACCAATGCTCTAAATCGGGATTGACAATGGGAAAGATAATCAGAATGAGTTTTCGTAGCACAGTAATTCTCTGACCCTGGGTAAGAATTAATCCATAGAATAGCAGACTCAGTGATTTAATCAGTGTTCCCTCTCCTCCCCATCTTCCCTCTCCTCCCACACCCCCCATCTCGTCTTAATGAAAAAGATGACGTGAAAAGTCAGGTCCTGATGACCTTGCTTGACTTGGTGAAAAAACCGAGA
The DNA here is from genome assembly GCF_034931425.1 of Crocosphaera sp. XPORK-15E. NCBI lineage: Bacteria > Bacillati > Cyanobacteriota > Cyanophyceae > Chroococcales > Aphanothecaceae > Crocosphaera > Crocosphaera sp. XPORK-15E. Next base: position 207,507 of record NZ_JAYGHQ010000007.1, on the reverse strand, counting down.
ATCAGATATTCTAAGTAACAATGATCTGAGTGTATTGGTGGTCAAATTTTGTCACACCGATGGAGGAGATAGCACGTTTATGGCTAAAGTATATGTCTTACTATTTAACGCCCGTAAGGAAAATGAAGGAATTCATACGGTACAAATGGGCGATCGCAATAAAATTCTGATGTTTGAGTCAGAAGATGATGCCACCCGTTACGCCTTATTACTCGAAGCCCAAGATTTTCCGGCCCCAACAGTGGAACCCTTTGATTCAGAAGAAATTGAAGCTTTTTGCCAAGACGCTGATTATGATTGGGAATTAGTTCCTGATGGACAGTTAGCCATTCCTCCAGAGCAAAATGTGGACGATATCGATTGGCAAGAGGAAGGAAAAAGTCAACCTACTGGGGAACCAGATAGCCCCTCGGACTTATCTTCTGAGGAATTAGACAAAATTCGCCGTAAATTAGAGGGCCTACTATAACCAGCTATGGAAAACTTAGAAGAACGGGGCCATCTGTTGACGGAACAAGTCAACCCCAATAGTCACAATTTAGATCAATTAACTTCTGTGGAGTTGGTTGATCTGTTTAATCAAGAAGATACCCAAACCCTGAAGGCGATCGCCCAAGCCCGCTTAGAATTGGCTCAAGCGATTGAAGTTACCAGTCAAGCCCTCAGTAAAGGGGGTCGTTTATTTTACGTTGGAGCAGGCACTAGCGGACGTTTAGGGGTATTAGATGCGGCGGAATGTCCCCCCACCTTCTGCACTCATCCTGACATGGTACAGGGCATTATTGCGGGGGGGGCTGCGGCTTTGGTGAGAAGTTCTGAAGACTTAGAAGATTGTCCCGAAGATGGGGCCTCCGCGATCGCTCAACGACAAATCACCAACAAAGATGTGGTGATGGGTATTAGTGCGGGAGGTACGACACCCTTTGTTCACGGGGCGTTAGAAGCGGCTAAACAGCGAGGGGCCCGCACCATTGCCATGAGTTGTGTTCCGGCCCAACAAGTACCGATGATTGTTGATATTGATATTCGTTTGTTAACGGGGCCGGAAATTTTAGCGGGTTCCACCCGTCTTAAGGCGGGAACCGTGACTAAAATGGCTTTAAATATCCTCTCGACGGGGGTAATGGTCAAACTGGGAAAAGTATACGGAAATCGCATGATCGATGTTTCTGTGACTAACCGCAAGCTCCATGACCGCGCTTTACGGATTTTACAAGAATTAACCGATCTGAATCGAGAAGGGGCGGGATTTTTGTTAGAGCGCAGTGGAAGACGGGTTAAACTAGCTTTATTGATGCACTGGACAGGATTGGATGTTCAAGATTGTCAAGAGCTTCTGAAAACCCATCAAGGAAACTTGCGGGCTGCCCTGGAAAGTCATACTCAATCGTCTAGTTAATTAGAATTATTGTTAATTAAGCTTATGTTAAATGTCTCTGAGACAACGACCGTTTTCATCATTCTTTTAGTTGCCTTTGGTCTTCTTGCCTGGGGTTATAATCGCGCTAAAGCTTATGGAAAATTGGGAATTTTAGCCTGGTTACAATCAGTGATTTTGATGGCTCCTTGGTTGATTTTCTTTGGCTTATTTGCTGTGGGAATTTATCTCAATTTAGTGGGAATTTTACTCTTATTAATTGGCTCTGTCGCTTTTTATATCTATTTAGGAAAGCGTCTAAGGGCCGAAGGTCAAGATGTGCTGTTGCGAGAAAAAGCAGCGCAACGGTTACAAGAACAAGAAGCCTCAAATTCCCTGGAAACTTCGGAATCTTTCAGAACAGAATCAGACCCCATAATTGTGCCTGATGTTCTCCCTATTCCTGAAGAAGACTTACAATTAATTAAGGGGATTTTTGGCATTGATACTTTTTTTGCAACGGAAACCATTTCTTATCAAGAAGGAGCAATTTTCAAAGGCAATTTAAGAGGAGAACCCGATCAAGTTTATGAGCGTCTCTCCGACAAACTTAAAGCAAATTTTGGAGAAAAATATCGTCTCTTTTTAGTAGAAGGAACTGAAGGAAGACCAGTCATGATTGTCCTGCCTAGTACAGACGATCCTCAACCAACAACCCTTGTCCAAAAAAACTTAGCATTGGTGTTATTCGTAGCAACAATTGTCACTACTTTAGAAGCGGCAGGAATTCTTTTGGGCTTCGATTTATTTAATAGTTGGGGTCGCTATCAAGAAGCTATTCCCTTAAGTTTAGGAATTTTGGCAGTCTTGATTTCTCATGAAATTGGCCATCGTATTTTAGCAAAACGCTACGGTTTACGCCTAAGTTTACCTTTCTTTCTCCCCACTTGGCAAATTGGATCTTTTGGGGCAATTACTCGTTTTGAATCCTTAATTCCTAGCCGTACTGCTTTATTTGATGTAGCATTAGCGGGGCCAGCTTTAGGGGGAATTATTTCCTTTATTTTCTTAATTATTGGTTTGATTTTGTCCCATGAAGGTAGTCTTTTTCAAGTCCCAACTCAGTTTTTCCAAGGCTCAATTTTAGTCGGCAGTTTAGCCAAAGTTGTCTTAGGAGAACAATTGCAAAACTCGATTGTTGATGTTCATCCTTTAACCATTGTAGGATGGTTAGGTTTAGTGATCACGGCTCTTAATTTAATGCCTGCTGGTCAATTAGATGGGGGCCGAATTGTCCAAGCAATTTACGGCAGAAAAACCGCTAGACGGACAACTATTATTACCTTAATTGTCTTGGGAATTGTGACCTTATTTAGTCCCGCTAATCCCATTCCTTTATATTGGGCCATTGTCATTTTATTCTTACAACGGGACTTAGAAAGGCCTAGTCTGAATGAATTAACCGAACCCGATGATACCCGCGCTGCTTGGGGCTTATTAGCTCTCTTTTTAATGTTAGCAACCTTGATTCCCTTAAGTCCAGGATTAGCTGGAAAATTAGGCATTGGTGGCTGATTATCAATGGATAATGGATAATTGACAATGGATAATTAATCATTATCGATTATTAATTGTTGAACGGCCTCTTTTGGCCTTTCTTAACGGGAGGGAAACGAGTATACTTTAAAAGGCGATTAATATTCAGAATAATTTCTTTGTGATCACCCATGTTTAATCTGAGCAAATCAATGAGAAAAGTACCATCTTTAATCCTAACAACCCTTCTTTTAATCCTACCTTTAACGGCTTGTAATGGGGAAAAAACAACCAACGAAACCACAACAGGAGACAATAATCAATCAACTGCAAACAGTCGCTTAGAAACCGTAAAACAAAGAGGAACCCTGATCTGTGGAGTTAATGGGGAAGTACCTGGATTTAGTTTTGTGGACGAAAAAGGTCAATATTCTGGGTTGGATGTGGATGTTTGTCGGGCGATCGCAGCAGCTTTATTTGGGGACGCGACTAAGGTTGAATATCGTAAACTCAGCGCACAAGAACGGTTTTCTGCGGTTCAATCAGGAGAAGTCGATGTTCTCAGTCGTAACACCACTTGGACTCTCAGTCGAGATACCGCTAATGGCATGGAATTTACCCCCACAGTCTTTTATGATGGTCAAGGACTGATGGTGACGAAGGCCAGTGGTGTCACGAAACTTGAAGGATTAGGGGGTAAATCGATTTGTGTCCTAGCGGGAACCACTACGGAACAAAATCTGGCGGATCAGATGCGTAAACGAGGCGTAAAAAACTATAATCCGGTGGTTTCGGATGATGTAGATACCCTTTATGCAGCTTATCAAGAGGGACGATGTGAAGGGGTGACAGCAGATCGTTCCCAATTGGTGGCCCGTCGTTCTATTTTACCGAAACCGGATGACCATGTGATCTTAGATGTGGTATTGTCAAAAGAACCTTTAGGCCCTGCAGTTAAAAATGGAGATTCTGCTTGGTTTGATACAGTAAAATGGGTTACTTTTGCTCTTTTTGAAGCTGAAGAATTGGGCATTAATTCTCAAAATGTAGACAAGTTTGAAACCAGCGAAGATCCTAATGTTAGACGCTTTTTAGGATTAGATGATAAGCTAGGAGAAGGGATGGGATTACCGAATGATTTTGCCGCCAGCATTATTAAACAAGTGGGCAATTATGGCGAAATTTATGACCGTAATATTGGTAAACCATTAGGGTTAGAACGGGGGCCCAATAAACTTTGGACTGACGGAGGATTGTTATATTCTCCCCCATTTAGATAATTAGATAACTCAACTTAATAAGCTGATTAATCTTTTTGAATTTTTCGATTATTATTCATGTAAATCATTCATTATTGCAGTTATGAGTCATCAATTACCGCCTATTTATTTTTATGTTCCACCGAAACATATGCCGCAGAATCTACCAGAAGATCCAGAATTATTTGGACAATGGCAGGGGACTCAAGGAAAAAGAAATTTAGGCATTCATGATCTTCCGATTCAAGCTTATTTACATTTAAAAGCCAATAATTTCCCTTGCGAATTAGTTTCAAACTTTCCAGAAAAAGGAATTGTTTTAGCCCATCGTTTTTGGTTACATGATCACAAACAACCTAATGCTAACTTGCTAATAGTTTGTATAAGAGGAGATAGGCCCCGACATCCCTATGCCCAGTTACACATTGTTCAAAATCCTAGCCAAGCATCTCCTAGAAACTTGTTCAATTTCTGGGAAAGTTATTACATTCCCCATTGGAGACAATCAGGATTAATTAAACGTGATATCGAACGTGGTGATCGCTTTGAAAATGTTGCCTACTTTGGTTATGATGTTAACCTGATTCCTGAAATGAAATCTCCTTCATGGATTGAGGAACTTAAAGCATTAGGACTAACTTGGCATATTGTGGATCAGCCTTCAGGATGGCATGATTATAGTTACGTAGATGTTGTAGTAGCCATGCGTTGTCTGGGACGAAAAAATGATTTTAGTTGGAAACCAGGCTCAAAATTATATCAGGCTTGGGCAACCGGAGTTCCTGCTATTCTTGGCTATGAATCAGCCTTTCGCTTGGAACGTAAAAGCGAATATGATTACTTAGAGGCAACTTCAATAGAAGAAATATTAACAGCCTTAAAAAAATTACGAGATAATCCAGAATTACGCAGAAAAATCAGAGAAAATGGATTTATTCGGGCCAAAGAAACCGAACCGACTCAGTTAGCAATTCAATGGCGTAACTTTATCACAGATATTGCTGTTCCTGCTTATCAACGCTGGTGTAATACATCAAAACTAAGGCAACAAACCTTTCTTAAACATCGCTATCTAGAAACAAAAATTAATTCTTTTCAGAAAAGAATGGGATTACTTGCCGTGCCAGAAATTGATAGATTAACCATTACTTAAGAGAGCAAAATTACAGTTTTATCTGTTAGGGAATCGACTTGCTTGAATTGTTGGTCGATCTATAGGCCTTACAATCTTTTTTACAAAAATAACATGAGTGAAAATAAAATTCCGTTTTGGCGTAATAGTCGTTTCCTTAACCTTTTTTTTCAAAGTATCATTATAATTTTTATTTTATTGTTATTAGGTATCTTCAGGAATAATTTAACCACTAATTTTAACCAACTTGGGTTAAGTTTTGGTTTTAATTTTATCTTTGATCCTGATCTCAATTCCCGTTTTGATATTGGAGATTCTCCTATCCCTTATCAAGCGACTGATACCTATAGTCGGGCCCTTTTAGTAGGATTACTCAATTCCCTAAGAGTGATGATTAGTGGCATTATTTTAGCCTTTATTTTAGGGGTAATTATTGGGTTAGGAAGATTATCTGATAATTGGTTAATTCGTAAAATAGCTACTGTTTATGTCGAAATTATTCGCAATACTCCTTTACTTTTACAATTGTTCTTTTGGTATTCTGTTGTTTTTCTGAAATTGCCCAAAATTAACAAGCCTTTAATATTTATTAATTCGTTTTTTTTGTCAAATCAAGGTCTTTACTTACCTTGGCCTAGGGGTAATTTACAAACCTCCTTATCTGTCTTATTACTGATAACTATTCCTATTTTATTTATAATGATTTGGCGTAGAAATGATCAAATTATTATTCAACAAGGCATCAATAATAAGCTATACCAAGCACTCTTAATTTTTCTGGTAATTTCTGTTATTTTCGTGATAATCTGGGGCTTAGATTGGCAAATTCCCCAATATAATTATCAACTTAAAACCCTTCAAGGTGGTTTAACTCTCTCCCCTGAATTTGCTACCCTATTAGTAGGTTTAACTGTTTATACTGCTGCCTTTATTGCTGAAGTAATTAGGGCAGGTATTCAGTCGGTTTCTCAAGGACAATGGGAAGCAGCGAAAGCGTTAGGATTAAACTCAGGAATAATCATGCGCTTTGTGATTTTTCCCCAAGCATTACGAGTCATTATTCCACCTTTAACTAGCGAATTTCTCAATTTAGCTAAAAACTCTAGTTTAGCAAGTGCTGTCGCTTATCGGGATATTTATGCCGTTGCGAGTACCATTTCCAATCAAACCGGAAAATCCCTAGAAATGTTGCTCGTTGTCATGATCACTTATTTAACCTTTAATCTGATTATTTCCACAGGGATGAATTGGTTTAATCGTTGGGTACAAATTAAAGAAAATTAAACAAATTTTGATGATTTCTTTATACAATATAGATTAAAAATTATCTCAGACAAACAATGGTAACTAACTCTCAACCCACAACTGAACCCACTTGGTTAACAATTGTTCGTTTGCTCAGATGGGATAAACCCGCAGGAAGACTCATTTTGATGATTCCCGCACTTTGGGCGATTTTTTTGGCCGCGCGGGGAATTCCTCCCTTACCCTTAATTGGGGTGATTATTCTGGGAACTTTGGCTACCAGTGCCGCAGGATGTGTGATTAATGACCTTTGGGATAAAGATATTGATCCGCAAGTAGAAAGGACTCGTAAACGTCCTTTAGCTTCCCGTGCTTTATCAATCAAGGTTGGCATTGCGATCGCCTTTATCTCCCTAATTTGTGCCGCTATTTTAGCATTTTATCTTAATCCTCTCAGTTTTTGGTTATGTGTTGCCGCAGTTCCGGTGATTGTTTGTTATCCTTTAGCAAAACGGGTCTTTCCAATTCCTCAATTAGTATTATCTATCGCTTGGGGATTTGCAGTATTAATTAGCTGGACAGCAGTTACAGGAAAATTAGAAAATTATACATGGGTATTGTGGGGAATAACAGTATTTTGGACTTTAGGCTTTGATACAGTTTATGCTATGTCTGATCGAGAAGATGACCGCAAAATTGGCATTAATTCCAGTGCTTTATTCTTCGGAAAATATGCAGGAGAAGCAGTGGGAATCTTTTTTGCTATTACGGCAGGTTTATGGGTTTATTTAGGGGTAATTATGCACCTAAATTTAGGGTTTTGGGTAACATGGGCCATTGCGTTAGGGGGTTGGATGATCCAATATATTCTGTTAAGTTCTCCCGAAATTCCCCAAGAAACTTACGGAAAAGTCTTTAGTCAAAATGTCAACTTAGGCTTTATTCTCCTCGCAGGAATTGTCATGAATTCAGATTCCTACTTTGTGGGAGTTTGGAGAGTGCGATCACTGTCGGTTATCTTTTGCTCAAATGGGAATTTTCTAGCCAACAGAACGCTTTGAATTATAGATAGAACTTATATTGCTAGTATTGAAAATGGCAAAAGAAATGTCTCTATCGAAAATATAGAAAAGATTGCTTCAGCTTTAAGTTTATCCATCACTGAGTTTTTTGATTCGGAGTTATTTAGTGAACATTAAAGAATTTGAAGATTTGATTAGAACAGAGATTACTAATATCATACAAGAAATTATTGTCAAAGATGAGTTCCTAACCCACATTGCGGCTAAGTCAAGAGCAGGTAAAGATATAAGTCCAAAATTTAGAAGAACTCCAACCAATCAATTGCAGGTTAATAGGTCAGATGAACCGACATATAGAACAAGGGATGAGTTTATAGACCTGTTAATGGAGAAAATTCAAGAAGGACTGATACGACAGCTTGAGAAAGCTCAAAAAAAGCTCTCTCAAATGGATGAAAAAAAAGAATTACTTAAGAATAGAAATGCTGAATCTGAAAAAATTATCGAAGAAAAAATTCAATAGAACTATAGATAACCTCGATCTCTTCATTATTTAATTCGTAGTAATCAAAAAGAAACTTGTCAATTTGTTTTTTATATTTACTAGACTTTAAAGGATCACTATAAATGCAATCTACGAGAAAAACGATATCTTTCTTTAATTGTTCGTCCAATGGGATAAATATTTGGTATAAATCTGAAATTTTTATTTGTGGTTGTTTCCCTGTGTTATAACGAATAATTCTTCTTTGTTGTGCAAAAAAACTGTAAAGGTTTGAATTCAACAAACCACAGAGGTATTTCAAAAAGCAGATTGACTCTTTTGTATTATCTCTTAAGCTAAAAACGTAAAGACTATTATTAGCTGAACTCTTTTTTTCATCATAAGATGCAATAAGTTGCTTTGCAGACTGTCTAATGTACACTTTTGGATTGTCATATATTACGGCTTCACCAAGACCAATTCGTTTCTTATTTTTTATCCCTTTTAATGTTAACTCTTCTTTTAGTTTTTCATTAATACTGTTTTGTAAATTCTTGTCATAATTAAAATATCTGTCATGTTTAAGAGTAGAATACCTATCTTTTAGACTTTTAGAACCTCGATAGTATGGATAAGAAGGCACAGAAATAGATTTTATATCGCTAGTAAACTGATCTTCCATATTTAGGAGCATTGTGCAAGTTCTAAGATTTTTTTGGGGATACAATTCTTTCAAGGTAGGATCATTTTTTTTGAAAATTTTATCTACTATTTTGTCTGATCGACTACAATATGAAATCCTAAACTTATATTCATCTTTAGGGTTATTCCAATAGCTTTGCTCTATTAAAGTAGTTTTTCTTGTTTCAGCATCAGTCACTAATATTGAGTTGTTTGTAGGTGGTGTATTTGTAACCTCAAGAATAATTTGTCCACTTGCTACACTATCAAAACCCTTTAAATTATAAGTTAATGAATTGATTGTATAATTTTCTATTATAAACTTCCGACAATGTTGATAAGCAGTTTCAAAAAATGCGAGATCTATTATAAATGATAATTTTCCTTTACTTTTAAGGAATTTTAAGCCTCTTTCAATAAAAAGCATAATATAGTTAATTTTTCCATTTTTAAGTGATGGTGGAAATTGAGAGTAATTGCTTAAATAATATATCCGTTGCTTCTCATTTTGCTTTTTATCACGTCTACCATATAATGTAACAAACGGAGGATTGCCAATAACAAAGTCTATTTTATTGTATAAATTAGTCAGGTTGCTAATTTTTGAGGGATTGGTTTTATTGATTTTTGTAAAATCTTCGCAGAATGAATTAAAAGTTCCTTTATATTCTTCCTGAAACAAGTCAAAAAATAATTTAGATATATTATTTTCAGTTGTCTCAAGCATTTTCAGATCAATATCTACGAAATAAAGATTTTCCTGTATAAATTTTGAAATAGCTGAAGCACTTGGTTGAATAGCATAGGCTTTAATTATTAGATTCAGAAAAAATACCCCTTGTCCACAAGATGGCTCAAGAAATGACTTGGATAGAATAGATATGTCATCTGGAATGCTAACCAAAACAGTATCTATTATAGATGCGTTACTGGTTAAAAATATTCCGTTTAGTTTTTTTTTGATAGAACAGAAATAACTTTCTAATTTAGACTGTTGGAGCAAAAAGTTACTGAACTGTGAATCCAATTGAGAGGAAATGGCTGTCATTTCAAATCTTGTTCATAATAGTGATGCTGATACCTTACTAGAATAGACGAAAAATGTGATATATAGTCAACAATTATCTAGAAAGACAGTGCTAAAACATAATTTTGGTTTTAAGTTAATGGGCGATACTGAATTTGAACCAGTGACCCCTGACCTGTGAAGGAAGTGCGCTACCCCTGTGCTAATCGCCCGAATACCCTTAGTCCTATCACAAATTAGAGATCAGCGATACATCCCACATTACCCTGGGCAATTTCAGGACAAGCCCGCTTAATCAGTCCGGCTAAAACTTTACCAGGCCCCACTTCGATCGCTTGTGTTACCCCTTCCGAGGACAAAGATAACATAATCTCACGCCAGCGCACAGAACCCGTCATTTGCTTAATTAAACGGTCTTTTAAGAGGGTTGCTGATGTTGCGGGAGTTGGGTCAATATTAGAGAGTAGGGGAACCTGAGCATCCAGAAAATGAGCAGCTTCTAATAATTCTTGAAACTGTGCGGCTGCTTTGGCCATCAAAGGAGAATGAAAAGCCCCCGATACCTTGAGAGGCAATGCTCGTTTTGCTTGTACTTGGGAACAGAGTTGATCAACCGCTTCTGGAGTACCAGAAATCACCACCTGCTGCTCGCTATTATCATTAGCCAAGACCACATCAGGAATTGCTGCGATCGCCATTTCTAATTGTGAGCGATCAAACTTCATCAAAGCTACCATTTTCCCGCCCGCCGCTTCACTCATCAACTCAGCGCGGCGTTTTACTAATTGTAACCCTGTGGCAAAATCAAACACTTTAGCAGCATACAAAGCCGAATATTCTCCCAAACTATGACCAGCGACTAAATCCGGTAATTGACCCTTTTCGGTTAACAAATCCACTAAAATACTTTCAATGACATAAAGACAGGGTTGAGTGTAAAGCGTCCGAGATAACTCTGTTTCATCCCCTTGACACCGTTCGATCACAGACCAGCCTAAAATCTCTTGTGCTTTTTCAAACTTAGTTTTTCCGATAGCTGTTGTTGCTAAATCTACCCCCATACCGACGGCTTGTGATCCTTGTCCTGGAAATACCCAAACTGTTTTCATTGATTATCAATAATTAATGTGTAATTGTTGCTCAGAAATCGAGAATTGTTGTTAGTTTCCCCAACGGAAGATAGCGGCCCCCCAGGTTAACCCTGCGCCAAAGCCAGAACTAGCAATAATATCTCCTGGTTTAATTTTTCCCTGTCTGACTGCTTCATCAAGGGCAATGGGAATAGAAGCGGCGGAGGTATTGCCATATTCATCCAAATTAGCAATAACTTTTTCAGCCGGAATTTTTAAGCGACTGGCCACCGCATCTATAATTCGTTGATTAGCTTGATGTAAAATTAACCAATCGATGTCATCGGTAGTTAAATCTGCTCTGAATAGGGCTTTTTCAATCACTTCTGGCACCTTGGCCACAGCAAAACGATAAACTTCCCGTCCGTTCATAGAAATGGGCTGATAAGTGCCTTGACTGATGACCATTCCCTCTTTTAAGGTTTTCGCTTCTCCCTGATAGGTTAGATTTAGGGATTCATGTTGTTTACCATCACTGTGCATTTCAAAGCCCAACAAGTGATCATGATCTGCCGTAGCTTGACAAACTACAGCCCCGGCCCCATCGCCAAATAAAACACAGGTACTGCGATCTGACCAATCAACCCAACGGGACAGCACATCAGCCCCAATTACCACTACTCTTTGATAAGTTCCTGTGCGGATAAATTGGGCAGCTGTCACCAGGGCAAAGACGAAACCCGAACAAGCAGCCGTTAGATCAAACGCCACTGCCTGAGAAGCCTGTAAAAGTTCCTGGACTTTTGTTGCACTGCCAAATAAATCATCAGCCGTCGAAGTCGCTAAGATAATCAAATCAATATCAGCCGGGGTTAAACCTGCCATCTTAATGGCTGCTGCTGCCGCTTGGGCCGATAAATCACTCAAGGATACATCTTCTGAGGCTAAATGTCGCTTACTGATTCCAGTTCTAGTGCGAATCCATTCATCAGAGGTATCCACCAACTGACTCAAATCTTCGTTAGTCATCACTTGGCTAGGCGTAGCTGAACCACAGCCTATAATTGCCATTCCCGCCCCTAATCCTTTCAAGACCTTTCTCTCCTTGTTCAATCTCAGTTATCTATGGGGAGGAAGTCCTCCCCTTCCCTTGGCTAACTGTCTGATTTACTCATTGATCATTACGGAAGGATTGACGTTATCTGGTTGGATAGCCTCTCCATAGGCTTGAATCCGATCTAAGACCTGATTATCAATCGCTTCTTTAGCCAGGCGAACGGCATTAAAAATCGAAGGAGCTTGAGAGCTACCATGACTAATAATACAGACCCCTGCTACCCCAAATAACAACGCGCCCCCATGTTCAGCATGATCGACCCGCTGTTTGAGTTTTTTGAGGTTAGGTTTGAGAATAGCGGTTCCCAGTAAACCCCGCCACCCTTGAGGCAATTCTTCACGGATAATTTGTAATAAAATTTCCCCAACCGCTTCCGCAAATTTGAGCAGGACATTACCTGCAAAGCCATCACAAACAATGACATCAAATCGACCAGAGAGAACGTCTCTACCTTCCGCATTACCGATAAAGGGAATAGTTTTGTTTGCTTCTAATAGTTGATATGTTTGTAAAGCGAGATCATTGCCTTTGTTGGATTCCTCGCCAATGTTGAGTAATCCCACTTTAGGAGCATCAACCCCCATGACATATTTACTGTAAATTGTCCCCATCAGGGCAAATTGTTCTAAATATTTGGGGCGACAATCTACATTGGCCCCTACATCCAAAATAATCACTGATTTACCGGCCAAGAGGGTGGGGAAAACGGCACCGATCGCCGGACGGTCAATTCCTTTGAGGCGACCTAATCTTAAGGTAGCGGCTCCCATAGCTGCCCCTGAGTGGCCCGCAGAAACAACTGCATCAGCCCGGTTTTGTTTAACTAAATCCATTGCGACGTTAATGGAGGCTTTGGGTTTGCGGCGAAGTTCCGTGATTCCTTCGTGCATGGCGATCGCCCCATCCGCATCGACAATTTCGAGATTGGGTGCTTGGGTGTGATGTTGGAGGGATGCTTCAATTTGTTGGCGATCGCCGACCAACAAAATTTTTACATCCAGTTCTTCAGACGCTCGGATCGCTCCGGCGACGATTTCATCAGGGGCGTGATCCCCCCCCATAGCGTCTACTGCAATTCTTGCGCGATTTGCTGCCATTGGTCCAAGTGATAGAAGCCTTCAAAATTTTAACAGAAGCCTTGAAAAATTCTGAATCAAGAATTCAGAATTCTCCAATTAGCTAAGCAAATAATGCTAAAAGAGAAATGATCCATAAAGGTCAATGTTAATTCAGATTATCGCATTGTGAGGAGGTTTTAGAATGCAAGAATTACTCGGATTTGCTTTGGGCAGTTTATTGGCTAATGTTTTGGGACAAAATCAACCCTCTCTGAAAACAGTTCCTGTGGTGGCTTGGCAAGAGGCCAAAGTCTTTGATGTCCCTACCCAAAGCGATCCTGTGGTAGAGTCGATTGTGGCTGATTATCTCAAAGAATTAGCGTCCCTGGGATTTTCCCCTGAGCAACAAGGGATCTGGATTCAATCAGATTGGGCCTATTTAGGGGATCATCAAGCTAAGATGCCTCTTTCTGCTGCTTCTTTAACCAAAATTGCTACTTCTTTAGCAGCTTTGGAAACTTGGGGAACGGAACACCGTTTTGAAACCAAGATTTATAGCAAGGGAACCCTGAGCAATGGGGTGTTAAACGGGGATTTAATTATTCAGGGCAGTGGTGATCCCTTGTTTGTTTGGGAAGAAGCGATCGCCCTTGGTAACAAACTAAATGAATTAGGGATTCGAGAAGTTACAGGGAATTTAATTATTGTTGATAATTTTTATATGAATTTCAAGGATGCTCCCCAAATTTCTGGGGAATTATTACAATTAGCGTTTAATTCTAGTCGTTGGACTCCCCTAATTAAACAACAACATCAAGCTTTACCCCCTAAAACCCCTCGTCCTCAAATTACCATCAAAGGCAAGGTACAAACACAAGATAATCTCCCAGAAACGGCTAAATTACTTTTCCGTCATCAATCTTTAACCCTGGCTGAACTCCTCAAACAAATGAATCTGTATAGTAATAATGCGATGGCTGAGATGTTAGCTCAATCTGTCGGTGGTGCGGCTGTGGTGTCCCAAATGGCGGCTAAAGGGGCTAACATTGAACCCAACGAAGTGCAGTTAATTAACGGCTCAGGGTTAGGGGTGGAAAATCGCATTTCTCCAAGGGCCTCTGTCGGAATGTTAATGGCGATCGAAGATAAATTAAAAGATAATCCCTTAACAGTAGCTGATTTATTCCCCATGGCGGGACGAGAAACCACCGGAACAGTACAATGGCGCAATATTCCTGATGGGGTAGCGGTGAAAACGGGAACCCTGGCCCAAGTCAGTGCCTTAGCGGGTGTGATCCCCACGAAGGAACGGGGTCAAGTTTGGTTCTCGATTATTAATCATGGCCCGAATGTGGATCGGTTTCGGGTGGAACAGGATAAATTATTACAAAGATTAGCTAAACATTGGCAAGTTATGCCTGTAATTTCTCCCGTAAAAACCACTGAAAAAGTCCCGTTAGGTGATCCGAAACGTAATCTTACGAATGAAAGTTAAAAATCAATTATCACTTGCGTAGGGTGGGTTAGGTGGCGATAACATATATAACTAATTTGTTAATTAATTATCCACCGTAACCCACCATTAAAAAGAGTTACGTTTATAGATACCCTCTAACTTGTTTATTTTTTATTTTCAGCACAAAAACCTAGAATTGTTGGGTTTCGTCATTCAGAATAATTAATTTGAAGTCTTTTATATCGTTCAGTGATTGCCGCATTTAAAATATCATCTTTAATATTTCTCATTAAAGTTGTGATAATTTCATGAATAATGAAAAGATTTTTTCAAATTTTCTTTTTTCAAGATCACGATCAAATAATTTCGATTCACATAACTCCGTAAGGTAATCAGTTAAATATTCATTTACTTCTTTTTTACTAAATTCTTTCGGTTCAAAATTAATATCCGAAATTGCTAAATATTTCAGCACTAATTCCATATCATAACGTTCCTCTTTTAATCGATCTGAAATTGAAATACAACTTTGGAAATTTTCATTGGTTGCCAGTTCTAACAACCAGATATAGAGTGTTTTGTCAAGCATAATTAAAAGACAATTACGCACTTCCTGATAAGATAAAAATGAGCCTCCTGTATTTAAGCGATCAAAGACCTCAAATTTTGCGTTTTTATCGGATTCTTTTTTGATAATTTGGACTTGCATTTTAGCTCGCTTAAAGTCAATTCTCAGAGGATTGGGTAAATTATGATGTTCATCTTCAGCCTTTTCCCACTGAACACCTTCTAAACTAGGTAATGACTTAGTTCCTTTTAAAACTAAATAAGATTTTGACTGTCCATTTTCATCTTTTAATTCTCCGACAAATTCTAAAATTGTCGAAATTCTTTGCAGTCCATCAACCAATTCCCAAACACTATCTTCTTTTCTTTGATAAACAAAAATTGAAGGGATAGGAATACCCAGTAGAATAGATTCTATAAAACGACTTTTTTGATCAATAGTCCATCTAAAGTAACGCTAAAAATCAGGGTTAATCATCATTTCGCCATCTTTATAAAGACTAATAATTTCACCAATAGACATGGGATAACTATCTGTACGATATTCTTTTGTTTTGTCTGTAACGTCTTTTAATAAGTTCATTGCATTTGACCTAACATCATTAGGGCGATCTTGTAGGTTGGGTTATAGATCAATGGTTTCTTCAAGCCATAAAGCATAATCGGTTTCGGTAAACAGTAAGATATACAAAAATAGCTATCTGTTTGTTTTTTTTATAATTTTACCAGTGAAATACCCCAACTAACCGTAAAAGGTATAGTTGAGCTTCCAGCTTCCTTGGGATTTTAAAAATCGCTTCTGACGAATGACTTCGGACATATTCCCCCAATGGCCCAGAAGTGGTAATCTATAGGGTGGCAAAAATAACATTACAGATTCTCTCTCAGCCAAATTATACGCTAATCCCCAAACAGACAAATAAGCATGGTAGCTACAACAGAACAAACAAGCGTTGGTAAAATCACCCAGATCATCGGCCCCGTAGTCGATGCTGAATTTCCCAGTGGCAAATTACCCCGTATCTACAACGCCCTGAAAGTAGAAGGTACAAACCCCGCAGGGAACATAGTTTCCGTCACCTGTGAAGTCCAACAATTACTAGGTGACAACCAAGTTCGCGCCGTTGCGATGAGTGGTACTGACGGCATGGTCAGAGGCATGAATGTTATTGATACAGGCGCACCCATCAGTGTTCCCGTTGGTAAAGCGACTTTAGGTCGTATCTTTAACGTCTTAGGGGAACCCGTAGACGAAAGAGGAGAAGTAGGAACCTCAGAAACCTCTCCTATTCACCGCCCTGCTCCTAAATTAATCGATTTAGAAACCAAACCCCAGGTGTTTGAAACTGGAATTAAGGTGATCGATCTACTCACCCCCTATCGTCAGGGTGGAAAAATTGGTCTGTTTGGCGGAGCGGGTGTGGGTAAAACCGTTATTATGATGGAGTTGATCAACAACATCGCCATTCAACACGGGGGTGTATCCGTGTTTGGTGGAGTGGGGGAACGTACCCGCGAAGGGAATGACCTCTACAACGAAATGATCGAATCTGGCGTAATTAACGCTGAGAACCTCAATGAATCCAAAATTGCTCTGGTTTATGGACAGATGAACGAACCCCCTGGAGCAAGAATGCGGGTGGGTCTATCTGCTTTAACCATGGCTGAATATTTCCGCGATGTCAACAAGCAAGACGTACTACTGTTTATTGATAATATTTTCCGCTTCATTCAAGCTGGATCTGAAGTATCTGCACTCTTAGGCCGGATGCCCTCTGCGGTTGGATATCAGCCCACCCTAGGAACCGACGTGGGAGACTTACAGGAACGGATCACCTCCACCAAGGAAGGCTCTATTACCTCCATTCAAGCGGTTTACGTACCTGCGGATGATTTCACCGACCCCGCCCCTGCGACAACCTTCGCTCACTTGGACGGAACCACTGTATTATCCCGTGGCTTGGCTTCTAAAGGGATTTATCCTGCGGTTGATCCCTTAGATTCTACCAGCACCATGTTACAGCCCAATATTGTTGGGGAAGAACACTACAATACAGCCCGCGCCGTACAGTCTACCCTACAACGATACAAAGAATTACAGGATATCATCGCCATTCTTGGTTTAGATGAATTATCCGAAGAAGATCGTCGGACTGTAGATCGGGCCCGTAAAATTGAGCGTTTCTTGTCTCAACCCTTCTTTGTGGCAGAAGTCTTTACCGGATCTCCTGGTAAATATGTCTCCTTAGCAGACACCATCAAAGGCTTCCAAATGATCCTTAATGGGGAATTAGATGATCTACCTGAACAGGCATTCTACCTGGTAGGTGACATCAACGAAGCTAAAGCTAAAGCCGAAAAACTCAAGCAAGCTTAATTGATTGAGCGATCGCTGATTTAGGGGTCAACGGCCGTTGACCCCTAGGAATAACTGATAACTGATAATTAATAACTAATATGGCCTTAACAGTTCGTGTAATTACCCCAGATAAGACCGTTTGGGACGGCAATGTCCAAGAAGCGATCTTACCCAGTACCTCTGGCCAATTGGGCATTTTAACTGGCCATGCTCCTCTTTTAACTGCCCTCGATATTGGGGTGATGCGGGTTCGTCCTGATAAAGAATGGAAAAGTCTTGTGGTGATGGGTGGCTTTGCTGAAGTCGAACAAGACGAAATTAAAGTCTTGGTTAGTGCTGCTGAAGTGGGTGAAGCCATTGATAAAGAGGAAGCCAAAGCCGAATTTTCTGAGGCTCAGACCCGTTTAGAGGAAGCTAATAAGGGAACAGAACGTCGGGAACAAATTAAAGCGGCTACCGCGTTTAAACGTGCCAGAGCGCGTCTTCAAGCGTCTGGTGGTTTAGTTTAATCCTTTAGTTCAGTTTCTTAAGCTCAGGACAGAGAATTGCACTCTGTCCTTATTTTTTGACACTATGAGTTTAATGCTTTATTTTCTCCGTCATGGACAAACCGCCTACAGTGAGACTGGGGGATACTGCGGTAAATTGGAAAATGATCCAGGATTAACCCCTGAAGGGCAAGCAATGGCTCAAGCTTTTGCTGATACTTACGCTAACGTACCCTGGACAGCGATTTATGTTAGTCCTTTATATCGCACTAGACAAACAGCTAAGCCTTTATGTGACGTAGTAGGGTTGCCGATGCAACTACGCCCAGGATTACAAGAAATTGGTTATGGTAAGTGGGAAGGAATGCACCCTACAGATATTGATCAGCAATATCATGATCTCTATGTCAAATGGTTAACTGATCCTGCTTGGAATGCTCCCCCAGAAGGTGAAAGGGGGATCGATATTGCCCGTCGCAGTTCCCAAGTTCTTCAAGAAATTGAAGAAACTTATCAGACTGGTAACATTTTAATTGTTTCCCATAAAGCCACAATTCGTATTATGTTATGTGGATTACTTGGCATTGATATTAAATATTATCGTGATCGCTTTTTGATGCCCGTTGCGGCCCTGAGTTTGGTAGAATTAACCATAAGTGGCCCCCTAATTCATTTTATTGGCGATCGCTCTCATCTTAATGATTATTTACGTTCTTTACCGAATACCTAATCAGGGTAAGATCATTAACAAACAAGATTGATTAATTCCATTTTCTATCGTTTTTTAACCTTTATTTTTTGAGGACTTAAACTCATGTTAAACCCCATTGAAACCGTTAAGCTTTTTGAATCTCAATCTGAACAAACTTTCCCAGCAGGGGACATCATCTTTCGGGAAGGAGAGAAAGGTCAGATAATGTATGGCATCGTGGAAGGAGAAATCGAAATGTTGATTAATGGCAAAGTTATTGAAGTTATTAAACAAGGGGATGTATTTGGACAAGGGGCCCTGGTTCATGAAGATTATTTAAGAGCATCTACTGCGGTGGCAAAAACTAACTGTAAACTTGCTTTTTTAGATCGAGAACATTTTCTTTTTGCTGTTCAACAAACCCCGATGTTTGCTTTAGAAGTCATGCGGAGTTATTCGGATCGTCATCGTCGTTTAAAACGAGTGATGGATGGTTTAGGTAATATTTAAAACCAGGGATAATTGAGAGAAAATGACCAACAGTGACACAATTTTTGTCCATGTTTTAATTAATGGAAAAGTCCAAGGGGTCGGATATCGCTATGGAACGGTACAGGAGGCTCGAAAACTGGGAATTAGGGGATGGGTCAGAAATTTGGCTGACGGACGGGTAGAGGCGGTTTTTGTGGGGGATAAACCAATAATTGAACAGATGGTGCAATGGTGTCATCAGGGGCCTCGTCATGCTCAGGTAACAGATGTAGACGTAAAACCTTTAGAACCCCAGTTATTTCAAGGGTTTGAGGTTAGAGAAACCCCATCTTAGCTATAAATTTATATTTTATTGTAGGGTGGGCAATGCCCACCTTACGTTTTATTACGATAATAATGATGATAAGATTTGCCATCCTTTAATAAAATTGCCTTGCATCACCGCAGAAATGCCCGCTAAAGCCTGAAATTCTTCAACTTTTGGTTGCTGTTCAAGAGCAGGTCTTAAGGCGGTTTCTGCTGCCTTTGGTTGCCAATTGTAGAGATAAATAAACGCTAAATAAGCATGATGATAAGGGTTATTGGGGTCAAGTTTAATTAGTTGTTTTAAAGCTGCGATCGCTCCTTGGGGATCTTCCTGTAAAACCTGAGATAATACTAACCCATAAGTCCAATTTAGTTGATGGTTTCCTGGATCATTTTCTAAGCGATAGTTTAGAGCGATTTCTGTTTGTTTGAGATAGTCTTGAATGGGATCATATTGATTAAAACGGCCTACCTTACTAAATATTGTATCTAATCCTGGCATTCCTTGGGCTAAATTTAAGGAAATTTCTCTTAATTGAGTTCCTAAATCTAATTCAGGAGATATAATAGCAGGGGCATTATTATCAAGGGTTAAGGTAACATCAGGAACAGGAATTAAGTATGTTTTATTGGTTTTACGATTCAGATACATTGCTCGTAATTTATAGTCACCATTAGTAAGATTTTTGTCAGGAAGCATGGCGAGATTTTCAATTACTTTAAAACCTTGATTATTGTCTAAGTCTCCATATAGCATTCCCTTACCAATACCATGATCATGTATCCAAGCAATTTCTGATGTTTTTGATGTTTCAGGATACCAAGAAAGTAAGACAATTCCTTCTTTTAAATCTTGCCCATTTCCTGACCATTCGTAAGTAATAGGAATGGGATAATTAGGAGAAGCTTGAGCAGGAATAATGACTTTATCTAGTCTAATTTTATCAAGTGCTTTAGGCAAACTTTCAACTATAATTGATTGCTCTTTGCGCTGATAGAGATTAACCCAACTTTTATCAGGCATTTCCCAAGTTTTAATGACTGAAAAATTGGGATTATTTTCTAAGGTTTTAGCAAAGGCTAATTGATTATCTCTAGCAAACCCATTATCTCCTGTTTTACTAACAAACCAATCAAAAGATTTACTATCCTGAAGGATATAATCTTCTTTATTACCTAATTCTCGTCCATAGACTTGAAAATTAGCGAGTTGACCATAATAATTAAGGGTATTATGATTAATGGAATCAGTATTAGCAATTACCCCTAAATTAGCAATTTGATAAGGGGTGGTTTTTTGAACAGTTTTAATGATATCAGAAACGGAAATTTCTTGACCTAAATATGGTCGAAAGGAAACCCCAGGACTTAATAATAAAGATAGCTGCTCAGTACCAGAAATAGGAAATAAATTAGTAATCATTACCATAATAGCAACCATAACACTTATCCATCTAACAGGTTCCCATTTACCTCGCCATAGGGTTAAAAAATAGCCTAAAACTATCGCTAAGATTGGCAGATAGGACATAATATAGCGAGTATCTTTATTAAATATTGCCGAACAAACAAAATAGGAACCTACAAAATAAATACCTAACCATTTAATTCCTTTAATAGCTCTTTTACTATCAATATCTTCGTTAATTCCTGGGAATTTTCCTAAGAGATGTAAGAGTAAACCAACCAAGGGAACAATCAATAATACCCACCCCATTGCTAAGGGTAAATCTTGCCAGTAATATGTCCAAGCTGCTAAGGTATTAAGAGGAGGATCACCCTCATAAGTTGCAGGAATAGCATTAGAATTTTGTACGGTACTAAATAAATAAATCCAGTTAGTTCTATACCAAGGAAACCACAGTAAACTAGAGATAATAAAGCTCACAATTAATTGTAATATTCTTTCCCACTTTCGTTGCCATATATAACTAATTCCCAACCATAACAAAGGAGTAATAAGAAAAAACATGATACTTTGTTTTGTTAACAAAGCAAGTCCCCAACCGAGTCCAAAAATTACTGTCCATAACCACTGTTTTTGTCTAGTTTTTTGTAATTTCCAGAGAGTTAAACAGCAAAAACAAGCAATAGTAAACGTCATTAATGGGGTATCAAGGAGAAACTGTAAACGAGTTTGATATAAGCGCGGAAATAACATCGATAACCCTGCACCCCATAACCCAACTTGGGGACTAAATAAGGTTTTTCCAAGGGTATAAACTGAGATAATTAGAATTGCGCTATAAAGTAGATTTGTCAATAAAGCTTGATCATTACCTAACCCAAATATTATTTGAAAAAATGCGCCCAAAATATAGGTAATAGGAGGATATTTAGTTGATAACATCCAAAAACTACGCCACCATTCTCCATCTAATAATTGAGGGGAGGTTAACGCATTTACATATTGCAAAGATTTGCTTAAATGATTACTTTGATCCCAAGCAGGGATAGAATGATCTAAAATTAACCAGAGGCGATCACAGACATTACTCCCTAACCATATTAGTCCTAGAATTATCCAAATATGAGTTTGACTTAAGACAAATTTTTGACGGGGCATAGGACAGTTTATTATTCTATAATTGATTATTATTACCCTAAACTTAGACAAATGGCTAGTGCCGCTACGCGGAAGTCAAAAGGCAAAAGGCAAAAGGCAAAAATATGGATTTGTAAGGATTATATGATTTTGTAACTGGTGGGTTATTTCCACCGCGTTGCGCTAGTTATTGTAAGAATTTACTCTTGAAAAGTAACACAGTCTTCTAGACTGTCACAAGCTAGAAGCCTATGTTACAGTATTTATCATCTTTAATCAACCTAAGCATGAATTATCTCTCATGAATAAACTCAAATTATTGTTGTTATTTTCATTTCTTCTATTAAATCATTTTTCTGCGGTTGCTTACCCAAAATTCTGGGAATTTAAAAAGTCTCCTGTTGACACTAAACATAATTTTTTAGATGATTTACCTTGGTTAAGTTTATCATCAGTTGAGACACAAAAAATTGTCGAAATTCTAGTCAATGCTTATCGAGAAAAAAAAGCTATTGCAAATTTCACCTATTCTCTTACCCTACAGCAAGCGCAAGAAATTCAAGATCAATTAATTCAGCTTTTGATTCCCTCTCAAGGTAATATCATAGGATATAAAGCAGGTTTAACTAATGCTAAAGCGCAGGAAATGTTTAAAGTTTCCGAACCAGTTTTAGGCAGATTATTAGAGCAAATGTTACTACCATCTGGGGCAAAAGTTCCAGCAAAATTTGGGGCAATACCTATGATAGAAGGAGATTTAATAGTTAGAGTAAGTAGTGAAAAAATCAATGAAGCAAAAACCCCTGAAGAAACCTTAAAATATCTCGATGCAGTGATTCCTTTTCTTGAATTACCTGATCTAGTTTATGATAAAAACGTACAATTAAACGGAGAAAAATTAATCGCTATTAATGTGGGTGCAAGATTAGGAATTGTGGGAAAACCTATTACTTTATCAACAGATAAACTCATGAATATTCAAATTACCCTAATTGATGAATCAGGAGAAATTATCGCACAAGGAGATAGTAAAGCTTTGTTAGGTGATCCGCTTAAGTCTGTATTTTGGATCAAAGAAACCTCAAACAATCAAGGAAAAATATTAAAGAAAGGTGACTTATTGTCATTAGGTAGTATGACTCCTTTAATTCCTGTAAAACCAGGTAAAACAATCACTGCCAAATATCAAGGGTTAGAACAAAACAAGACAACTGAAATATATGTTATATTTGAATAGTAGAGGAAAACAAGCAAAAACATGAATCACAATCAACGCAATCCTGTATTATTAGTTCATGGACTTTACAACACAGTTAATAAGTTTAATACCATGACTAATTATCTCACTAATTTAGGTTGGTCAGTCCATAGTTTTAACCTACAACCAAATAATGGTGATGGCCACCTTGACATCTTAGCAGAACAAGTTAACCATTATATTAATAATAATTTTGAACCCAACCAACCCCTTGATTTAATTGGGTTTAGTATGGGAGGAATTATCACCCGTTACTACTTACAACGTCTTGGAGGAATTGATCGGGTTCATCGTTATATTAGTATTTCTGCACCAAATAATGGAACTCTAACCGCTTATGCTTTATCTCGTCCAGGAATTAAACAAATGCGTCCGAATAGTCAATTTTTGCAAGACTTAAATAAAGATATTCATGAGACATTAAGTCATCTCAATATTACGATTATTTGGACTCCCTATGATTTGATGATTTTTCCTGCTCATAGTTCTAAAATAAATCTAGGAACAGAAATTAAAATCCCTGTTTTTAGTCATGAATGGATGGTAAGAGATACCAGACTTTTAAACATTCTCTCCCAGTCTTTATCTCAATCTGTTACTATGGTAAAAAATTAGTTAAATACTCGGTAAAATCAGCAAAAAATGGATGATAAGTTAGAACAATTTTACCTTAAATATCAAGCGGGACAAGATTTATTACAACGGGGACAATATCGCTTGAGTGTCCAAACCCTCGAAGAAGCAAAAGCATTAATTAACCTATCTTCACGCTTAGGAGGAGACGTACAAATGTTTTTGGTGACTGCTTATCAAGGAGTGGGACGTTTAGAGGATGCGATCGCGGTTTGTGAAGAATTAACTCGTCATCCTAACTTAGAAATTCGTCAACAAAGTCAACAAGTATTATACATTCTTAAAGCCCCAAAATTAAAGCGTCCTGATGCTTGGATGACTAAAATTCCCAATACCAACCCAGAAGCAACAGATAACCCCAGTTATTTACAAGCAAAACCCACATCTAAACCCCCAGAAAAACCTCCTCTGGAATTAGAAGACTTAAGCAAAATAAATACTGAAGATAATGCTTTTATTTGGGTAGCATTGGGATTATTATTGATTATTTTAGGGGGGTTAGCTTGGTTATAGAAACCTTATATACAACGTCTCTATCTGGTTAATTTTTAGCCAAATTTAATTCATCAACAACTCCCAATAATTCTCGTTCAAAAATCACTTGGGCCCGATTAGTTTTACCCCCAAAATAACAGCGATCGCCTTCTTTTAAAACCCAAATTTGTGAATGAGAAACATAACTCATGATCACCCCGATCATTAATAACCCAAACCCAGTATACACAAAGGGAATCCCAGGATCAGCTTTAATTTGTAGACCTGTACTACCAATTAATTCATGAATTTTTAGGGTGACACCATTAATATCAATGGCCATTCCAGCACGGACTGCACCATAAAGATTCCCCTTAGTATCATAAACCATCATGGTTCCTTGTAAGTCCCTAGTTAATAAGGAAACCCCTTCACTTAAATCAGGTTTTGTGGGTATCCAAGTCCCCCAAATTTTGCCCTGTCCATTGGTATTTAATGGGGCCGCAGGAATGTTAAAAATTGGGCTATTATTGACTTGAACTTTAACCCCTGCAACTCCCCAACTTGTTTGATAAAAAGTTACCCCATGATAGCGCAAAGGTTGATTAACATAAATTGTTTTACGATCTAATTCTTCCCCTTTTTCATTAATAACTGAAAGATCAGAATAAAACTGATCAATATTACCATCAGGAGTATAATCAATCCAAAAACGATTGACTAAAATTCCCCAATCTTTAGGAATTTGTGGTGCAGATAAAGGGCCAGCTTCAATAATATTATTAACCTTAAATGCTGCCCCACTGGGAATCATTTCTTGTGCCAAAAATCCAGTTAATGCGCCCCAAATTGCACCCCCTAATATAATTAACATAGCAGCATGAACTACAATTGGTCCAATTTTTCCTATAATGCCTTTTCTTGCATAAATGGCTTGATTTTCTTGAAAGGTTTTATACCCTTTTTTTTCTAAAATAGGAATAATAGGAGTGAGTTCACTAATTTCTAATTCCGTACTCAAAGCTAACTTTTCAAACTGTCGAGGTTGCTGATAAAAATTCCAGTGACGGGCCGCTTTTAATGCAGGAAATTGACGGGTAAAAGTGCAAGCGGTTAAACTCGTACCAAATAACACTAAAAGGGATAAAAACCACCAGGTTGTATAAACATGATTTAAACCCAATACTAAAATAACTTGCCAACTTAAAAAGCCAAATAAAGCCGGATTTTCTGGGTAGTTTTCTTGATAAAATGTTAAAGTTTCTCCCTGTTCGATCACCGTACCACTAATACTAAATAGGGCTATAGTTAATAGGAGAATAATTGCCAAACGCAAATCAGCCACAGTTTTAATTACTTTGCGTAAACTTTGTTGTGGCCAGGATAAGTTATCAGGAAGTTTTGGGGGATCAGATGCAGTCATAAATTCGCTTAATGAGGATTTTCTTGATATCAATATTGTCGTTGTTTATTGGCTTATTATTGGAGGTGTTAAGAATATTTTTAGAATTGAGTAGTATTCCATTTATTGTGGTTTTACTTTTTGGTTAAAACCTGCCTAATGGCAATCTAGACAACAAAGAAAACATTCCAAAACCAATTAATAAAACCCCACTAACTGGATTTATCCAAGCAGACCAACGACGCAATTCTAACAGTTTTTTGATGGTAGCTGTAAAGGTTCCAGCTAAAATTAAAGGCATCACATAACCAGCGGTATAAGATAATAGTAACACACCCCCTAACATCAAATCTTGTTTAGTGGCAACCCAAGCTAACAAAGTGGCTAAAACTGGGGTACTACAAGGGGAAGCAATTAACCCAAATGTTAAGCCTAAAGAATAGGAACGAACTCCCGCAGGTAGTTCATCTGTAATCCAATCACTTCCACCGAAAGAGGGAAACCTTAAAGGGATTAATTCTAACAAATTTAAGCCCATTAAAATAGAAATTATACTAACAAAAATAGGTAATCCTAAGCCAATTTGTCCATAAATTTTTCCGAGGGAAGCTGCTAAAATTCCCAAACCTGCCAAAGTTGTTGCTAACCCCAAAGAAAACCAAGTTGATTGGATCACTCCCTGTAATTTTCCTTGAGATTCATAACCCCCAATATAAGCAACTGTAATCGGTAACATTGACAACATACAAGGGGTTAAACTGGTTAAAAGTCCTGCTAAAAAAATGATAGCAATACTTACCAAACTGAGATGATTTAATTGTGTAGAAACCAGTTTATTAGCAAATTGTTCTAGGTAATAAGCTTGGTTTTGTAAGATCTCTAGCATAATGGAATAATAGCTTAATGGCTACCTTCTATTATAGCTTATTTTAAAAAGAATTAAGAAGTCATCTGTTAATCATGTATATTTACTTGTTAGTTGATTGTATGTTTGTCAAAAAATACCCGACTAAATAAAGAGAACCACACAAAACAATTAACTTATCTGATGTAAAATTATTAATGGCTGTATCTAACGCATCAAAAACAGTTTCAAAGGTTTTAATCGTGGCTAATTCAGGGCAAATATTAACTGCTAATTTAGCCAAATCTTCTGTTTTTTTACTATCACAATTCGGAACAGGAACTAAATATAAACTATCATTGATTTTAAGTAATGCCTGAAAAATTTTATCATGTTCTTTTGTTGATAAAATTCCCATCACCCAAGTAATAGATTTTCCAAAAGTATCAACATAATTGCGTAACATCTCAGCAGATGCTGGATTATGGGCCCCATCTACTAAAATAGAAGTATTTTGCCATTTTACCCATTGTAATCTGCCCAACCATTGAGTTTTTGCCATGCCATTTTGAATGGCAGTTAAGGGAATATTCCAACCTTTTTGTTGTAAACATTTTACTGTTTCAATAGCAATAGCAGAATTACTTAACTGCATTTGAGCTAACAAGGGTAAGGGATATTCAATATCTTGATATTTGGCCCAATTATCTTTAATATAGATGGCAGGTTTAACCCAAATAGACGGACAATTTAATTGTTGAATCCGCGCCTTAAAAACTAATTCAGCTTCCCTAGAAACGGGGCCAATAATAGTTGGACAACCAGGCTTAAAAATACCTGATTTTTCCTTAGCAATTTCTGAGATAGTATCCCCTAAAACTTGCCAATGTTCTCGACTAATAGAAGTAATGACACTCACTAAAGATTGTTCACAAACATTAGTTGCATCTAACCGCCCTCCTAACCCTACTTCAATCACAGCAATATCTACTTTTTGTTGAGCAAAATAAACCCAAGCAGCAGCAGTAATGACTTCAAATTGTGTCGGACTTTCTGGATAAGAATCAATAATGTTTTGAATTTTAATTAATATTTCTATTAATTTGGATTCACCAATTGGTTGATTATTGAGACAAATTCTTTCTGTCCAGTCTATTAAATGCGGTGAGGTATAACGCCCCACATTGTAACCTGCTTCTGTTAAAATTGAAGATAGATAAGCACAAACTGATCCCTTGCCATTGGTTCCACCAACATGAATAATGGGAATAGAATGATGAGGGTTTCCCAAATCAGCTAATAAGGTTTGGATACGATCTAAACCTAAATGAACACCAAAATGTTGAAAGGGTTTGAGTAACAAATCAATTGACATTAGTTTATAATAGTATGTAATCATTTAATTATCATAAACACTTAAGTTCTAGAAAGCAACCCATTATGCACTATCGAAGATTTGGCCGCACAGAATTACAAATGCCCCTATTTTCCTGTGGAGGAATGCGCTATCAATATAAATGGCAAGATGTTCCTGCATTGTTAGTTCCCAAAGAAAATCAGCGAAATTTAGAAGCAACAATTCAACGTTCCTTAGAACTAGGAATTAATCATATTGAAACCGCTAGGGGATATGGGACTTCTGAAATGCAATTGGGCAAGATTTTGCCAAAAATTCCCAGAGAAAAATTAATTGTTCAAACTAAAGTATCCCCCAAAAAAGATGTTAAAGAATTCCGTAATCAATTTAATCAATCTTTAAAATATCTTCAATTAGATTATGTTGATTTATTGGGATTACATGGCATTAATAGCAAGGAAACGTTAGATTATTGTCTAAGTCCAGGAGGGTGTTTAGACGAAGCGAGAAAATTACAAAAACAGGGAAAAGTTCGCTTTATTGGTTTCTCAACTCACGGGCCAACCGATGTCATTACAAAAACAATTGAAACCGATTGTTTTGATTATGTTAATCTCCATTGGTATTATATCAATCAAAGCAATTGGTCTGCCATAGAAACAGCAAAAAAATATGATATGGGAGTCTTTATTATTAGTCCATCTGATAAAGGAGGAAAACTCTATCAACCCCCACAAAAATTAGTTGAATTATGTCAACCTTTAAGTCCAATGGTATTTAATGATTTATTTTGTTTATCCCATCCTCAAGTTCATACCCTTAGTTTAGGTGCATCCTGTCCAACGGATTTTGATGAACATCTAAAAACCTTATCATTATTAGGAAATTCAGATCAAGTTTTACCACTAATTATTAATAAATTAGAACAAGAAGCTATTAATATTTTAGGAGAAAATTGGGTAAAAACCTGGCATATTGGACTACCAGAACATCATCAAACTCCAGGAAATATTAACATTCCAATTATTTTATGGCTCAGAAATTTAGTGTTGGCTTATGATATGCTTGACTATGCTAAAATGCGATATAATTTGTTAGGTAATGGGGGAGATTGGTTCCCTGGCAAAAATGCAGAAAAGTCCCATAAATTTGACTTTAAAGATTGCTTAATTAAGAGTCCTCACCGAGATAAAATACCTCAGTTATTGGCAGAAGCTCATCAATTATTAGGTGGCGAATCCGTGCAAAGACTGTCTCAAAGTTAATCTTAGAATAAGTTGATAACTAATGAGTTTTCTGGAAAAATATTTTAGTCTTTACTGATTTAGAAGTTACATATTTAACCCCTAACCTAAATTGATTATTTTCGATTTGTTGACTCCAAACAATTTGGGCGGGAATAGGTTCCATTCCCTGCATTAAAATGAGAAATGATTGTTCGGGAGATAACTTTTCTTCACTCTCAACCATTAAACCACATCCATGAAAAGAATCATCAATAATTACTCCCTCAGAAGGAAGATTAATTTGTTGCTGATTAAAAACCAATTTAATCAAGCTTCCTTTGTTGAGATTAATTCTTTTACTTTTTCTTTGATTAGATAGAGAGATAATAGCTTGATTAATACTGGTGTTATCGGGGGGTAAATCAGACATAATTCCTTCATTTCATGTTGTTTCTACTTAATTATTAAAGTATTTTGATATTTTTGCCATCCGTAAATTCCCTTAAATACCTAAGCCTAATTGTAGGTATATTTTCGGTTAACTGTTAAAGTTTAGGGTGTTTATACTGAAGTACAGAGATTCTCTACTGACTGATTTTAGTTAACTTCATAGATTTATAAACCTCAGATAAAGATCCCTCCTGATAAGTCAATTTAAAGTCTGTGGTCAACAGAAACCGGAAATTCAGAGAATCATCAGGATTTTCTCGATTAGTCCCTGATACTGTCACCTGATCGCCCTCAAATTCCCATTGCCCTTGCCAAATTTTATCTTCAATGGTTTTGTCCCCTTCATAAACCCGATGTCTAGCCCAAAATGTCCCATCACTGCGAAATTGATAACCATAATAAACCGTGAATTCTCCTGTTTCATGAAACCCACGCCAAATCCCAGGAATCAAATCTTGTGCTTCTTTTAACGAAATAGAATTAACCAGAGAAGGATTCTTATCCAAGGTTTGATCCAGAGAAAAAACTAACTGAGATTGATCAATGCTTTGATCGGGAATCATGAGAAAATTAACCCCAAAACAGATATAAAAACTCAGTAAAAGATAATTCATAAATCAGCAAACAATAAAAAAAAGTAGAAACCAACTACAAGATCATTAATAATATAAAGAGATGAGGCAAACCATGCCAAGCTATCCAGAGGAATCATGGCACGACTATCCAAAGGCGTTGAAGTAGAAATGTATACGGGGACATCCCAAGGAGAGATCATTGGATTATCCGATCGCATTACCAAAGATCTTAATGAGTTTGTTCGAGAACCCGATAGTCGTAACGTTGAGTATACAACGGCCCCACTGTGTTGCTACGATCACCTATTATGTTCCCTGGTACGGCCTCGACGTAATCTGCGGCAGTATTTAGAGAAAATGGGAGATTATACCCTGATTCCAGGAAGCACCTTATCCTTGGGGGATAGTAGCCAATTTTATCGCTCAGATCCCCAAAACCCTTATCATACCTACATTGAACAGACTTACGGCACCAAAGTTGTGACCGCCAGTGTTCATATTAATATCGGTATTAGTGATCCTGATATCTTAATGCGTGCCTGCCGTTTAGTGCGGGTTGAAGCCCCCTTATATCTGGCTCTGAGTGCTTCCTCCCCGTTTCTGGATGGCCAGGCCACAGGGTATCATTCTACTCGCTGGCAAATGTTTCCCCAAACCCCCTCTCATGTGCCTTTCTTTGAAAGTCATGCCCACTTTATTCAGTGGACAGAAGAACAATTACGCCTGAAAACCATGCAAAATGTGCGGCATTTGTGGATGTCAGTGCGGCCCAATGGGGATAATCGTCCTTACCATCTTAATCGCCTAGAATTGAGAATTTGTGACTTAATTGTTGATCCGATCGCCTTGTTAGCTGTGATCGCTTTATTAGAGTCCCGTCTGCTGCAAATGCTTGATGATCCGACTCTAGATCCTTTGCCCCAAAGTCAATTATCCCCCGAAACCTTATTAGAGATCACCGAAAAAAATGAAATGGCCGTCGCTCAACATAGTTTAGACGCATCACTTTATCATTGGCAAGATGGCCGCACTATTCTGGCGAAAGAATGGATTGAGCAATTGTATCAAGAGGTTTGGCCCTGGGCGAAACAGGGAGGATTTAGCTGTTTTCTGACCCCAATCAAAAAAATCCTCCGGGATGGTAATTTGGCTCAGCAGTGGCTACAAAAATATGATTCAGGACAAGCTATTTCCTCCATTGTGACCCAAGAAATTGCAAAGGTGGCTCAAGTCGAAGCCTCCTTAGAAGATCAACTCTGTGATAGCCTCTTAGTTGCTTGAGTAATTATTAAGATTTTCAGAAAATACATAAGTTTTCTTAATTTACTTTGGCGATATGTTGAGTAATTCCAATGATTCACGCCTTATTGGCGATAGATAACAAAAAACTATAGATTCTTATGCCTAGGGTTGTTTTAGTTAATCCCCAAATTCCGCCAAATACGGGTAATATTGCCCGAACCTGTGCCGCAACAAAAACTGAGCTTCATTTAGTTGGCCCCTTAGGGTTTGAATTAAGCGATCGCTATTTGAAACGGGCAGGATTAGATTATTGGCCCGAAGTAAATTTACATTACCATCCTGATCTTGAGGCATTTCAGGCCTATTATCAACAACAGCAAGGGCGATTAATTGGCTTTAGTGTTAGGGGTAAGTCTTGTTATGGCGATTGTACATTTCAGGATGATGACTGGCTCCTATTTGGTAGCGAAACCGATGGACTGCCCCCAGAGATTTTAACCGTTTGCGATCAAGTCCTCAAAATTCCCATGATTAATCCCGAAATTCGGAGCTTAAATCTCTCCGTAAGTGTCGCCATTGGGTTATTTGAAGCCTTAAGACAATTAGATTATTTGCACTAATTCCATAAGAAATTGTTATCATTGCCCCCCCAACCGATTGCCAAATCTTTAAGAGAACATAAAGATTTGCTGAGGGCCTCAATTTCCCAGTCTATAAGCCCCAAACCGAGGAAATTGCCAGGAAAAATTGACCAGGAGGAAACCTTTGAGCCAGGGGATTCGTCTACGGACTCGCATCTTAAAACGATAGATTAAGAATTCCTGATGTAAATTGTAAATAACTCAGACTTGTTTAAAATTACCAAAACAAGTTAACCTTTCATAACAGACTGATTAGGTATATTGACTTAATTAGCGATCCTGGTTAAAAATAAACCCTGATAGGATCTACTCACGAAAAAACAATCCCAACTGACTCATTTAATTCCTAAATCGCTCGTTCACACACTAGGAGGTTTTTTTTGAAAGATACACTCACCAACAAAGCAACCGAGATTTCCTCTTGTCTCGCCGATTGCCCCCAGGCATCCGTAGACCCCACTTTAGAGGAAACCCTGAATAAATTGACCCCCAATGACCATAAAAGTCGGGTACGTCGCTCTGCTGCCATGATTGGCCTAGCCATTTCCATGAGTGCCACGGGTATGATACTCAGTCAGGAAAAGGCAGCGATCGCAGCTAATCCATCCATTCCTAGCCTACCAACAGTTTCCCACTCAGATATAGAACAAGGTCAATTAGCCCCCCTAGCCCTGAAGCATAAGGTGCAGCCTGGGGAATCCCTTCAACAATTGGCTAAGGAATACCAAGTCTCATCAGAATCAATTGCCCTTACTAATAATCTAGCGATAACTGCTGACCTAGAACCAGGACAAACTATTAAGATTCCTTCCGTTAGAAAATCTGCTGAGAAAGTCACTGGAAAAGCAACTGTCTCCCCCAACCCAGAGACTGATTTAGTCGCTACTAAACCGATCAACACTTCCCTCGATCACCTTAGAGAAACTCGTAAGCGTCTGCAAGATAGCCTAGCGGAGCTTAAAACCGAAAAATCTCAGACCAATGTACAAACAAACAGCGTAGTGGCTGATGTCTCTGATGTGAGTCAATCCTTAACGGTTCCTGAAACCTCCTCAAAATTGACCAACCCATCGGCTAAAACCGAGGTAGCTCAAGCTATTGAGATCCCGGTTTTAGGGCCTGAGAGTGAAGCTGTTTCTTCTACTTCAAACGTTCCCCTGACGATTCCAGAAATTAAATCCCCAACCGGGAATTCTACCCCCCCTCAGCCCAAAGAAAACGTGGCTTCTGCGGGTGTGTCTCGACAAGAAGACACGGAACCTAAAACCCCATCTCTGTCCACTTTGCCTGCTGTTCCCTCGGTGAGACAGCAAACTACAGCCAAAGCTGAGCAAGAGCAACCTATTTCTATTCCTGTAATTTCTCCCGAAGCTCAGTCTTCCCAAGATGCTTCAGAAACAAATTTACAAGCACCTCAACAAACTTCCTTCAGACAGCCGACAGCCATTGTCCCTCAACCCCAAGTGGTTGTCACGCAGAAAAGTTACCAAATTCGTCCAGGAGATACCTTAAACAGTATCGCTCGTCGCCATGGCATCTCCGCCACTGAATTAATTCGTGCCAATGGTATTACAAATCCCAATTTGATTAAAGTTCATCAAACTTTAGTCATTCCCCAAAAAACAACCTTGGCGAATAATGGGGCAAGAAACCAAAGTTTTGCTTCGTCTCCTTTATCAGCTTCGGTGAATAAGTTGCCACTACGGGGTAATACGGCTCAAAGAAGTTTCGTGACTCAAAATCAGCGCGAAATTTCCGTGGCCACTGCCCAAGAAGCTTACACAGAGAAATTGAGATCGGATATTGTTAGCCTTCAGCAAGACTATAGTCAACAACCTCAATCGATCTCGATTAATGTGGAACCTTACCGCACGGAAGATGCAAGTCAGACAGTGGTTGGGGAAACCGTTAACTCTGAATGGAAAAATGACCGCCGTCAAGCTCGTAAGTCACCTCAAGAAATCCTTGGGCAACGATCAGACCAAGAAAAACCGCAATTAATTAGCACGGCTCCCACTGACCCAGGTTTTTATAATGATGCCTTCCAAATTCCCGTAGGAACCAATGTGGGCCCTGAACTTCCTGGTTTATCTAACCCTGATGATTATCTGCCTGGTGCGCCTACTAAGTTTACGGGTTATATTTGGCCCAGCAAAGGCGTAATTACTTCTGGGTTTGGCCGACGTTGGGGCAGAATGCACAAAGGTTTAGATATTGCGGCTCCCGTGGGAACGCCTATTATGGCTGCTGCTCCTGGAGAAGTGGTTTATGCTGGCTGGAATTCGGGCGGTTACGGCAATTTGGTTAAGGTACGTCATCCTGATGGCAGTATTACCTTATATGCTCACAATAGCCGCATTTTAGTCCGTCGTGGCCAACAGGTTGATCAAGGACAACAGATTTCTGAAATGGGCAGCACGGGTTATAGCACCGGCCCTCATCTTCATTTTGAAATTCATCCTAATGGTAAAGCCGCTCAAAATCCGATCGCCTTTTTGCCTAAGAGCAGATCATAAATGATTACTTCTGTTTGTTGAGTCGAGCGATGGGATAGATCAGAGGAAAATTTTTCTCTGATCTTTTTTTGGGACTAGACATTTTGTGAATCTTGGTATACCATAGAAAAGGTGTAAAAAAATCGGCTCAGTAGCTCAGTTGGTTAGAGCAGGGGACTCATAAGCCCAAGGTCGGGTGTTCAAATCACCCTTGAGCCATTTAAACTAATTATTTGTCATTTGACGAGTTCGTTAATAAAGTTCCCCACCGTGTAAACGGCGGGGAACTTTAAACGAGTTGCCAACAATCTTGATCTAGATCTCGATAGATTCGACAACCTTTTCTTTGAAGACTTTTCCCGCAGAAAATGCAGGAACAGTAGTAGCAGGAATCGTGATCGGTTGGCCTGTTTGGGGGTTCATCCCTTTCCGTTCCTTTCTGTCTCTGGGTTCAAATGTACCAAATCCGACTAAAACAACTTTGTCACCTGATGCAACAGTTTCCATAATGGTATCTGTAAGGGCATCGAGAATTTGACTCGTTTCTTTTTTGGTGAGACGAGTCTTAGCGGCGATGGTATTGACGAGATCTTCTTTATTCATTGTTACTTAATCAACAATTCTGACTGAGGCTGATTATAGCGGAAGTTTTACCCTAAGATCACGAAAAAAGAGACAAAAATTAGCTTTTTTTTTAAGCGTCAAATTTCTTGGCCTTCCCCTCATGTCTAGGCCTTACCCAACTCGTGTTATTTTTTAGTCAGATAATGTGAGCATTGCTGATCTGTTGTATATTTAAACTGCTTATCTTTTTTTAAACTCGCCAAATATCAAATTAAACTTAGGTTTAAGCCGCCTGATGATGTTTCGGGGACAATAAGCAGAATAAACTATTCATTAGTCGTAGTTCATGGGGATAGTGTGGCATGGGATCATCTTTTAACCACACGGGAGGAACCATCATCGGGTCATATTCGGCAATAACATAAATCTTACCAGGCCGTTGCTTTAGCTCAACAGGTCGGCCAGAGGAATATTTACGAGCTTCTTTTTGGTCTAAATCTTCAAAATTCATGGTTTTTTAGCTTAATATACAAAATGAGATGGGAGATGAGAAGACAAACAAAACAAAACAAAATAAAATAATTTCTGTATTAATTGTTACAGAAGTCTTGGAAGATTATCAAGGATTCATAACATAACTTTATATATAGAACATTTGAACTTCCTAAAGGGTGAGGTTAACTCTGAGATACTAATTTAGAGAAATTGGCCGCTAAAGCAACGGGAATGGTCGTTTCGGTATAAAATTAACCCTATTATCTGTCCGTCGTTCTTGACCATTTTAATTATTGGGAGTAACAAAATTAATGATACTCAGTGCCTTAATTTGGATACCGTTGGTTGGTGCTATTGTGATCGCGTTTTTACCAGGCAAGCTAGAAGAAACAGTCTATCGCTCCTTGGCAATAATTACTGCAAGTATCCTTCTGGTATTAACCATAGTCCTTGGCCTACAATTTGATCCAACCAATCCCCATATCCAGTTTACTGAGTATTTACCTTGGATTTCTGGTCTTGGTTTAAATTATCATTTAGGGGTGGATGGATTATCCTTTCCCTTGATTTTTCTCAATAGTTTATTAAGTTTAATTGCCATTTATAGCAGTAGTAAAACCATTGAGCGATCGCGGTTTTATTATGCCCTGATTTTAATTCTTAACAGTGGGGTTGCGGGGGCATTTTTAGCCCAAGATTTATTGTTATTTTTCCTGTTCTATGAATTAGAAATTATCCCCCTCTATTTCCTCATTGCGATCTGGGGCGGCCCAAAACGGGGTTATGCAGCCATGAAATTTCTGCTGTATACGGCGGCTTCGGGCTTTTTGGTGTTGATTTCATTTTTAGGCTTAGTCTGGCTCTCAGGGGCATCAACCTTTGACTATGAGCCTTTACGCTCTCATACCTTACCCTTATCCACTCAATTAATTTTACTGGCCCCATTGTTGATTGGCTTAGCCATTAAAATCCCGATTTTCCCCTTTCATACTTGGTTGCCTGATGCTCACGTGGAAGCCTCTACCCCAGTTTCTGTCTTATTAGCCGGGGTATTATTAAAATTAGGCACTTATGGGTTATTGCGGTTTGGAGTCGGGTTATTTCTAGATGCCTGGACTTATCTTGCCCCCTGGTTAGCAACCTTAGCGGCTATTAGTGCCTTATATGGGGCTTCCTGTGCCATTGTCCAGAAGGATATGAAAAAAGTGGTTGCCTATTCTTCTATTGCTCACATGGCTTATATTTTATTAGCTGCCGCTGCTACAACTCGCTTAAGTATCACGGCCGCGACTTTTCAAATGGTTAGTCATGGTTTAATCTCAGCCCTGTTATTCCTGTTGGTGGGAGTTGTTTATAAGAAGACAGGAAGCCGTGATGTTGACTATTTACGGGGTTTGTTAAATCCTCAACGGGGTTTACCCATTATCGGCACCCTAACTATTATGGGGGTGATGGCCAGTGCAGGAATTCCAGGGATGGTGGGATTTATTGCCGAGTTTTTGGTCTTTCGGGGTAGTTTTCCTATCTTCCCCATACAAACTTTGTTCTGTTTAATTGGCAGTGGTTTAACGGCGGTTTATTTCTTATTGATGGTCAACCGTGTCTTTTTTGGTCGCTTAACTCCCGAATTAGCCAAAATTCCCCCCGTTTTATGGTCTGAGCGTCTTCCGGCCTTTGTCTTAGCCATTTTTATTCTGGTATTAGGTATCCAACCAGGTTGGATGGTGCGGTGGAATGAACCCCAAGTAGGACTCTTGTTAACCGGAAAGCCAGAAGTCGCTCTGTTGAAATAATGGACTTATGGTTATTGGGGGTCATTGCAAACAAAATCTGAGCGTACCCAACCGCCTCGGCCATTATAGTTAGCCCGCCACCAATAAATTCCATCAGGGCCATATTCTCCTTGGGAGAGTGCCACATAATTCCCGTTAGGAATTTCTGTCACTTTACTATAGTTTTGTCCTGGGCCTGTTCTCATGGAAAGACGGCCATTTCTCTGATTAGTACAAACTCGACCATAGGGGTTTTCTCCCCCAGTACCCGGCCGACAGTTACCATCACTGGGGCCACAGGCTGGGCCAAATTGTGCTTGACTGGGTAAAACGGCAAGACTTAACAAAATTGCGCTAGTTATCAGGGTTTTTAACATGGTTTTATCCTCCGGTGGGTGAGAAGTAAGAAGTTAAGAAGTAAGAAGTTAAAGGTTTCGCTGTTTCTAAAAAATTAATCCCGTTTCCTGTTCCTTATTCCAGAATTCTGCAACAAGTCTTAAGATTCAATTGTGACTTCAAGATATTGGGGTTGATAGGTGTAGATGTAATGCAATACTTGCTCAAGGTCTTGTTTTTGGGTTAAAGCAATACATCCATGAGTCCCGTCTTCTCCATTGGTTTTCTGAAAGGAAGGATCATAATGAATGCCTAA
Source organism: Crocosphaera sp. XPORK-15E (assembly GCF_034931425.1). Classification (NCBI taxonomy): domain Bacteria; kingdom Bacillati; phylum Cyanobacteriota; class Cyanophyceae; order Chroococcales; family Aphanothecaceae; genus Crocosphaera; species Crocosphaera sp. XPORK-15E. The sequence goes on along the minus strand of NZ_JAYGHQ010000007.1, from coordinate 169,535 downwards.
TGCTGTACGTCCCGTCGAGAATAAGGGTTGAATGGGCAAAAATAGTTCCCCTACTTCCGGTTCAGTCCCTGCAACGGCAGTATTAGCTACCGCGTATTTTCCATCTGGTAAGGGGGCTTCTGTGCCTTCTTGGTGACGGTTTTTTTGTTGGGTGGTTGCTTGTCCGGTAACAGTGGCATAATTACCAATTAACTGACCCTTGGCATAAAGTCGCAGTTCATAAATAGGGTTCCCTAAAGCGTTGCTGGTATTCGTGGGGGTTAGGGTCATATAATTTTCTTGAGAAATAGGGGGAATAACCTCCGGTTCAGGATTTTGAGGCGGTTGTTTAACTTGAAGTTCTAAGGGTTTGAGACTGGGCCTATCGCCATTGAGGGGAATGGGGGGTTTTGCTTCTAAGGGAGAGTCTGATACTTCACGGAATTCTTGCCATTGCTGTTGTTTGCGGGTTGACAACTCATTGGCCGTTAGTTGAACATTTTTTTCTGTTTCTAATGGCTCTAACCCCTGGGTTTGCTGTTGTTTAGCAGCCGTGACATAAGCAAAGACTCCTAAACAGGTTAAAAAAGCTAATATTAGTTTTAAACGCATAAATAATTCCTAATTTAAACTAGCAAGATCCGTGACTTTTATTGAATATCAACTATCAATAATTGAGGGCGATAGGTTTCAATAAATTGTCGTAAGGTTTCAAAATTGGTTCTGGTTGTTAAGCCAATACAGCCCGATGTGCCATCTTCTCCATTACTCTTATTATAACTGGGATCATAATGAATGCCCAAAGCACTTCTTCCCGTCCGAAATTGCGCTTTAACTGGGATAAATCTTCCCCCCGCTTCCACAATTGTTCCTGGTATACTACGGGAACTAATGGTATATTTTCCATCGGGTAATGGGGCTTCTGTACCTGCTCGGTGACGGTTCCTGTTTTGGGTATAATTTCTACCACTTACGGTTTCAAAAGTATATAAATGTTGCCCCTGATGATATACTTCTAATAAGTAAATAGGGTTCTTTTGTTGATTGATAATTCCCGATGGAATTAACCGCAAACAATTCTGACATTGCGGATTTATCTGATAAGTTGTCTGTTTTGTTTCTGCTGCTAGGGTAGGCTCTTTTATTCCCATGAAAGGTAACAAAACTACTATAACGAGACAGAAAAACCGCCAGGAATTCATGATTATTTGAACCTGTTAAGTAATGTTGTTAAAAAAAGTTAAGTTAGTTAGGGAGATTTATTGACACCGATTGATTGGATGCTTATAACTCTAATATAGCCTAGCATTTTGGGGAATGGGTAAAAATTTCATTTTTTTTTATAATTGTTAATATCTTTTTGGGGGATTTTTCCTGCATAGCTACCATCTTCTAATTGTTTAATTTCTTAAGTGGCGATCGCTTCTCTGCTCTAATCACTCAAGTCATAACGAACTAACATCTGGCTTTTTCCCCATTCTCTTGCTATCTTAATTCTAATTGATCTCTAAGTGTTATTTTTTCTAACTATTTTGGGCATCTTATTATTATGATTATAGCCTCTCATTCATTTATCAATTATGACCAATAATTTAGAGCAAAGCATCGGTTTTATCTGGACTGGTGCAGTAACAGGAGCTAGTATTTATTCCACAATAGGCGGCATAGGATTAGTTGGAGGATTTGGAGGAATTGGACTAGGACTAGGCACAATGACTACGATGGGAATTATAACAGGTTCAGCCATTTATAGTGGTTTAAATGCTGTTGAAGAAGGGGATACCATAGCATTAAGCTCCATTGGGTTAGGAGTGGTTTCAGGTATTAGCTTATCAGCAATGGTTGGAGGGATGGGATTAAGTTTTGGGGGAACAGCTATCGGTATTGGTATGGGAACAATGGCCGTCACAGGTGGAGTGATAGGATTAGGGATTTATGGATTAACTAAGCCATTTCTAGACATTAATAATGAAAATAAATATTATGAAAATATACAATTTTTGGAAGATATAACAAGAGAATATGAGCAAGAACAAATCTGGCGAGAATTTGAATCAAAAGATAGTATAGAGGAAGAATTTAAAAAACTCAAAGAAGAAGTATCATCATCGACCAAAAATCAAGAAAACAATGCTGAAAATTCTCAAAATTCTGCTGGAAAAATACCTGAAAATAATCCGAAGGAAAATCAATCAGAAACTGTAACCTGGAAATGCACAAAAATTATTCATGAACATACCGCAGTGATTAATTCTATTGCCATTAGTTCTGATAATCATTGGTTAGTTAGTGGTAGTTCAGATCGCACAGTTAAATTGTATAATTTAAACCAGAAAAATCATGTTTATACATTTTTTGGATTAACCGCAGAAGTTCAATCTGTTATCATTAGTCCTGACAATAAACTTCTAGTTACTGGTGATTTTGATAATAATATTAGTGCTTGGAATTTACAAGACAAAACACTTAATTCTGCACTTTCCAAATCTCGTTATTCTTTTGGTCATAAAGGTGCTATTTTTTCCCTTGATTTTACATCGGATAGAAAATATTTAGTTAGTAGTAGCGGCGATCATACCCTCCGCTTATGGAATGGTTATAACGGAAATTTTGAAAGAACATTTAACGGTCATTCTGATATAGTATGGTCAATTAGTATTAATTCTAATGCTCAAATTATTGCCAGTGGAAGCGCAGATAAAACCATTCGATTATGGCATTTTAATCATTCACAAGCTTTGGCTATTTTGACAGGACATTTAGGCAGTGTTAACACAATAAAAATTAGTCCTGATGGTCAGTATTTAGTGAGTGGTAGTACCGATAAAACTATTAAATTATGGCAACTATCAACAGGAGAATTAATTGATACATTAATTGGTCATACAGAAGGAGTTTTAGGACTGACAATGACTCCTGATGGCAACATTTTAGCAAGTGGGAGTCATCAAGAAGTAATACTATGGCATTTACCCTCAAGAAAAAAACTAGAAACCCTCAAAGGATCTCACCCTATTCTTTTTAGTAATGATGGAAAATTATTAATTAGTGGTGGTAGTAAGGGAACTCTAAAAATTTGGACTCAAGAATCAAAGTATAATTCTATTTTGTCAACAGAATGGTGGGAGATTTTAAACGTAAGACAAAACGCTGATGCAGATCAAGTTAAATCGTCTTATCATCAATTAGCTAGACAATATCATCCCGATCTTAATTCTTCTCCTGAAGCTATTCAAAAAATGCAAATAATTAATCAAGCTTATGAGCAATTTTTAAACTTAATGTTTTAACTGATCACCTGTCCCTTAATTTCTTGTCCCAACCAAGGGGTATTGCTATCTAAAGATTTCAGGGTTAATGGGGTAACTTTCCAGGGTTTTTTAGGCTCAAAAATGATAAAATCTGCGGCTTTACCTGCCTTTAAAGGAGTTAATTTTTCACCTAAACATTGCCGAGGGTTGCTACTTAATGCTTTCCAGAGTTGTAACTCCGTCAATTGACCTTTTTCAACCAATTCTTGCCATAATAAGGGTAAAGCTAATTGTAAGCCGATCGCCCCTGGAGGTGCTTCCGCAAAGGGAACAGTCTTTTCCTCATAAGTATAACCATGATGATCAACGGCGATCGCATCAATGATCCCCTGAGAAATGCCGTCAATTAAAGCAAGACGATCCTCTGGGTTGCCTAAAGGCGGATCTAAGCGTAAACTAGGATGATAACTAGCGATCGCCTTTGTATCTAATAACAGGTGCATCCAGGTGGTACTTGCGGTAATCGGAATTCCCCTGGCTTTCCCCCAGGCGATTAATTCTACTGCGCGACGGGTAGAAATTCGCATCAAATGCACAGGGGTTTGGGTTACGGCTACCATTTCTAAGATTGTGGCGACTGCGGTGGCTTCTGTCATGGTAGGATTGCCAGGTAAGCCATAATTAATGGATGAATACCCCTCTCGCATCACCCCGTTACCTTTGAGAGAAGGAAATTCTGCAACCATTGCGACTGGTTTTTTCAGGGGTTTAAGATATTCCAAAATTCGTCTTAATAAGCCTAAATTTTCGATTCCTTGGTTATCTGTAAACCCTATTACCCCCGCAGCACCTAATTCTGCTAATTCTGTCATCTGTTTTCCTTCTCCTTTGAGGGTAAGGTTTCCCCAAAAGTCGAGTTTTATCGATGGTGACAAACTTTGGGCCTGTTTTTGTAAATAGGATAAGGTGGCTAAATTATCGATAGGTGGGATAGTTTGGGGGAGTATTGCGATACGGGTAAACCCTCCCGCGATCGCAGACTGGATTAGACTGTCTAAGGTTTCTCTGTCTTCGTGGCCAGGCTCCCCACTATAACTATACATATCCATTAAACCAGGGCCAAGAATGAGATCTTTTCCCTCAATAATTGTGGTTTCTGGGGGAATATCCTGAATATGTGGTTCAATTTCTTGGATAATTTTCGATAATATTAATATATCTTTGATCTTGTTACTATTAGCAACAGGATCTAACACTCGGATTTGTCGAATCAGGGTAGGGGTTGTCATAATGAATTGTAAGGGCATCTTATCGAACAAAGGGCGTATGCCATAGGCCCACAATGTACTAATCCTATATTTACTGTTGGCAATTATATCAAAATTTGTCCGGGCATGGCATCAAAAAATAATTTATACTTCTCAATTATTTTTAGTAGCAATACCTCGATACATATACCCTGAAAATTTGGGAAAATCTAACCCATAAAATTCTTCCACAGTTACTTTATTAAAATGATTCTCAACTAACTGTTTTATATCTCGATTCAAATGACAACCATCTGCAATAACTTTTTGTAGGGGAGTTAGTCTATTTTGCCACACTTGAATCTTAGGATCACGACTTAACCCATGTTCAATAAAATAGAATTTTCCTCCTGGTTTTAGGACGCGATAAATTTCTGATAATGCTTGATCAACATTGGGAATACTACATAATGTCCAGGTACTTACTACTGCATCAAAACTGTTATCATCCATCGGCAAATTTTCACCGCCTAATACTTTACTCTCAACAGGAATTTGAGAAGTGTCAAGACGCTTTTTAGCAAATCTATTCATCCCTGAATTTGGATCAATAACCGTTAAATGTTTAACAGTTTCAGGATAATAAGCCAGATTTAAACCCGTACCAAAGCCAATTTCTAAAACGTCCCCTGAGACATCTTTTAATAATTCTTTTCGATACTCAGGAAAGGGAGATTGAGACATCATCCATTCAATGCCCCAAGGAAAAATAACATTAGAATAAAACCCCATTGTAATGACTCCTAAATACATTTATCTGTGATCTCATGCGTAGGGTAGGCATTGCCCACCTAAACACTATCTATTAACTAAATTATAAGCTAATTCTAGATCAAAATAGTGTTTTTTTGTTACATTTCCCTGAATCACTGTAAAAGGTTGGTCTAGTTCCCCTAAATGTTCTAATACCAGAGTTGCTTGAGCAAAATCTTGATGTTTAGTATAATTATTGCGGGTAATGACTGTTGTTAGATTAGCTTGAGAAGCGGCTTGTAAACCCTGATAAGAATCTTCAAAAACCAAACAATTACCAGGTTCTAAATTTAGCTTGTCTAAAACATAATTATAAATCTCAGGGGATGGTTTTTTATTAGTAACAATATCCCCCGCAGCAATAACTTCAAACCAATCAGGATCAAGGTGTTTTTCTAATAAAGCTAAGGCATTAGGTAACGCACTAGTTGTTGCGATCGCCAGTCTAATTCCTTTATTATAAGCTTCCTCAATTAATCGTTTAACCCCTAACCTTAATTCTATTTCTCCTGATGATAATAATTCAAGATAATGATGAGTTTTCGCTTGATGCAGTTGGGGAATTAAGTTATATAAATCTTCATTGACATCAGAACAATATTGTTGTAAATAATAACTAATTCGTTCTTTACCTCCCGAAACTTCTAATAACTTACCATAGAGATCAATTGACCAATTCCAATCTAAACCAGCCTCAGAAAAAGCACGATTAAAAGCGACACGGTGGCCATCTCTTTCCGTTTCTGCTAAAGTTCCATCTACATCAAAAATCAATGCTTTTAATTGAGTCATAAGTACCTTAAACTTAAAATTTCATGTTTATTGTAGTATCATCCTCTCCAGTTAATAACCCTTAAGTCTGGCACTCGCTCAAATTCTTTAACATTCGAGGTAACAATCGTCAGATAATGAACTTTGGCTGTTGCTGCAATCAACAAATTATAAGCACTAATAGGAGAACCCTGCGCTTTCAAGATAGTGCGAATTTTGCCTGCTTCGGTGGCTTCAGTCTCAGTAAAGGGTGAAATCGTGATAACATCTAGAAAATCTTCTATCACATAACGAATTTTCTGGTTACTGTCTGGATTAAGGAGCATTCCATAGTGAATTTCCATCAATGTAATGGAAGAAATAAAGATATCACTGGGAGTCATTAACTTGATATGTCGCAGTGTGTTACGTTCTCCTTTCGCAAAGTCGCTTACGGTACAAGTATCTAACAGATAAGTCATTAGATTAAGTCTTCTTCTGTTGGGGGGAGTAATTCGGAGCGATATGATTCAAAGGGAATGATATTCTTATCTCCTTCAAAATTTTGAATGGATTTCGGCCAAGTTGGTGATTGATGTTGAGATAACCAGGATACCAATGCCTCACGAATGATGGCCATTCTCTTTACATACTAACATTGTACTTTATTTGTCCTAACAGGATTATAGCAGGATTTTACAGGGTTTCAAGCCCCTTTACTGTATTTTGTTAGTACAATAACTTGACAAAGTATAAATTTTGTCCTATGATAGTAATAACGGAGCAAAAAACTGCACTGTTTGTTGAATCGGAGATATGTGTCACTAACCCCTCCCTAAAAGGGACGGGGCTTGCCTAGACCAATTTGGGCAACGCAAGTAGAGACTACCACATTGAGACACAACTTGGTACAGACTTCCGAATACTTCCCTAGTTCGGATTCCCTCTAAGCCTTATTGGTAAGGCGTTGTCGGACAAGCCATCTTAGTTGTGTTGTGGGAAGGGACTTAAACGAGTTTGCTGGTTCTTGGCCTTATCGGCGATTAAAAACCAGCTTCCCGAAAGGGATTGTCAAGCCGTCCGACCCTATCGCGCTTAGGACGGGATTTCTACCCATTTTTCTTATGAACACCTCTACCAAAACCTTAGAACACAACTATAGTGACGGTAGCGAACTAATTCCAGCAGAAGTCGCTGCAAGAGAGAAACGAGAAGGGAGTCAACCCCCAAATAATCCTGTTTCTCAAACTCAAAAAAAAGAGAGTTTAAATAACCCAACCACGACTAAAGGTTACACAGTTGATCAGGAAGGATTAATCAATAATTATCCAGTCACACCTAAACTTCAGGGGGCAAAATATCCCACTCCTAGAGAGCAATATGCTTACATGATTCTAGGGGGACTAGCTACTGTATTTGTCCTTGGTTTAATCTTCATTGCTATCAAAGTTAGCTAGATTATAAACCAAAAAACAACATTTTTTGAACATTGTAATTAAGAGGTATATCTATGTCTACTCAGACACCCATGAACACTCGAAATCTCAACAAAGAAACCTACGAAAAGAAAGTTAAAGCACAACTGGATAAGCTGAATGCACAAATAGATGAACTAAAGGCAAAAGCACAACAAGCTAAAGCTGATACTGAGATTGAATATCACAGTCAAATCGAAGAATTATCAGCCCAACGAGATGCTGCTTATCAGAAATTTGAAGAACTTCAAAAAGCAGGGGAAGATGCTTGGATCGAGATTCAAACTGGGTTTGAAAATGCCTGGAACAATCTACAATCCTCTTTTGAAAATGCCGCCAAAAAGTTTAAATAGGAACTTTTAAACTGAATAGTCTGTCATTTACATTAGGACAGAACTGTCAAGAACTAATTCAAGAAATCCGTCTGGTTTTTCTGGCGTTATTTCAAGGTGGGGGAAACCCCCCACCTTGCCTTTTAGACAGTCTTCTCAAAATACTTAATCTCATGGTTTATGGAGATAGATGAATCAAATTTTAGAAACAGTCACTAACAGTATCAACGATCTAATTAGTAGTAGTATTAAAGGAATACCTGCTGTAATTTTTGCGATTATCATTCTTGTGTTAACTCGCTTTGCTGCTGACTTCATTGAACAAGTAGCTGATAGAATTGGGAAACAAGTAATTAAAAGCCATTCATTACAAGTTTTGTTCACCAAAACAAGCTATATTCTTGCTTGGGTAACGGGCTGTCTTCTCGCTGGTGTTGCTGCTTTTCCAGGGCTGAGATTAGGAGATGTTATTGCAACTTTGGGGTTAAGTTCAGTTGCCATTGGTTTTGCATTTCAAGACATTTTTAAGAACTTTTTGGCGGGAATTCTTCTATTAGTACAAGAACCTTTTCGCATCAATGATCAAATTATTGTCGGTGAATATGAAGGTACTGTTGAATCTATTAATATTCGGACAACTCAAATTATTACCTATCAAGGTGAACGGATTTTATTGCCTAATTCTGCTGTTTTTACCAGTGCAGTACAAGTAAGAACTGCCTTCAATTATCGGCGTACAGATTTAGGGGTTGGTGTTGACTATAATACTTGTTTACCTCAAGCAAAAACAATTTTACTTAAAACAATTTATGAGATGAACGGAGTATTAGAAAACCCGGAACCAGAAGTAGATTTGGTTAATTTTGGTGATAGTTCTATTGATTTAGTTGTCCGTTATTGGACGGCACCTTCTCAAACAGATGTTCGACGTATTCAAAGTCAAGTAATTATGGCGATCAAACAAGCATTTGATCAAGCGAATATTAACATTCCCTATCCCATTAGAACTGTTTATAATTACAATCAACAAGAGTTTAATGATTACCTTCCTAGTGATCAAAAAGAATATGCTAATCATTCTTAAAACATTTAATTATGACAATCTAATTATTTTGTGATGTTTGCCAAATCTTTCTTGTGAAAAACAGCTAAAATTTCTTGATAACAAATTAGCCAAAAATAAAGGGCAAAATTAACCCCAAAGAACAGTTTTGGAATTCCTTCTATCAAGAGAGATTTGACATACAATTTAGCCGAAACTGAATCAATTAATACAGCAATAAATAGCAGAAAAATGCCAAAAAGAATAATTCCATAGGGGGTAGTTCTAAGATTTTTCCAAAATAGGAAAAGATAAGTTAATAAAATAATTCCATAAACTTGAATTGTGGTGCTTTTAGGAACATCAAAATACAGTAAAACGATATGAATACGATAAATTTCATTAAACAAAAATCCACTGGTAAAAATAGAAGATCCCAAGAAAAAAAAATTGTTTTTATTTTGAGGATCAATTTGTCTGAGAATAGCAAAAGTTAACCCACAAACAACAGGGGGAATACTACAGAGAATTTGAAAAGTATGAGTTAATAACCCCCCGGTGGGATAGGGAGGTGTTGCTGGAGGAATAAATAAACCGTCAACCGATGGTTCAAAGTATTTTGCATACAAGATTATCAACAGCATTAATATTAAACTTAAAATGTTATATATTATAAAAACAGGAGGGATCTTCTTGAGTAGGGTAAATTTCATAAAACTATTGTCAAATTAACTCATCTCCTTCATAATAGACAATAGCAGTGTTTAAATTAAAAAAAAAATGGCAAAAGCAATTTGGAATGGTGTTATCTTAGCCGAAAGTGATAAAGGTGAAATTGTAGAAGGAAATTATTATTTTCCCCCAAATTCTATTAATCAAGAATATTTTAAATCCAGTGAGACTCACACCACTTGTTCCTGGAAAGGAGTAGCAAATTATTACACGATTGAAGTCAATGGACAAGAAAATAAAGATGCCGCCTGGTATTACCCTGATGCTAAAGAAAAAGCTAAAAATATTCAAGGATATGTAGCTTTTTGGCGAGGAGTCAAAGTTGAAAAATAACAGTTGGGAACCTAATCTAACCGACAAATCCGCATTCCCTCATCTAAGATAAAATCGGTAATGGGAACATTAGTGGCCTCGCATCGCCACGGCTCAATTATTTGAGTGTAGGGATTGTAGACAGCGATGCAAGACCGCTTATTTTTCTTGCGGATTAATTCACATTCAATCTGAACTGTTTGTAACCAAACCACCATGACGCTATGGATTTCAGCCTCAATAGTAAGAGTAGCTCGTTCTTGAAGATCGATTAGTTTGCGCTCTAGTTCTAATTGGGTTGCTTCAATCCGGCTCATTTCTTTGGCCAAAGCCTCCCCTTCTAACTTCTTTTTCTGGCATTTATGGTGAATCTCTTGGATAATAGTCTGATAATATTCAGTTAACCTTTGTTGATCACGGTTGAGTCTGCGCTCCTTGCTATGAAACCAAGGAGCAATTTCAGCATCAATGGACTCACGAGCGACTAATTGAGCCAATGGTACTAGGGTCGAAACATCTAATTCAAGATCTTCAGGGACGGGGGTGCGATCGCTTTCCCAAAATAAAGCATCCCCGACAGAGACACCAGGGACTTGGGTGAGTCCATTCAGCCAAAAAGAAACCAATCCTAAGCGTTTTTCATCAGCAATGGCGGTATAGGTGACGTTAAATCGGCAGTAGGGAGTCCAAGCAGGAGTGGCCTTACCGACTCGTAGTAAACCGTTGTGGGGAATTAAGGTTTCGCTGATTAATTTCTCAAATCCCGATTGCTTCAAGTAACCTTGATACTCAACAGCCAAACTAACAAAACGTCCCTTGTCTCCTAATAAAGTTTCACATCGTTGGAATATTTCGGAGTTGTAACTGACAAAGGCACAGTCGCGCTGTGTGGCTGAGGTAGAGAAGGTGACGGAATCAGGGACTCCTAAGACTTTAGCCACAGTCGGGGGTAAAGCCACTTCTAGGGTGTCTTCCTGGTTAAATTCTGCGATTCCCTCAGAAACCGCAATCACTTGGCCTAATGCTTCTAATAATTGTTGGGCCATGGTTCAAATTTCTCCTTAAATTGATTTTAACTCAGATCTTGCACCAACACCGAAAAGCTAAAAAAATCCGATTTTTAAACAGTGAAACCCTGATTTTTTCCTTGAAATTTAAGCAAAAAATCGGATTTTTAGTTCAAGTGGAAGATCTGAGTTTAAGCTTCAAAATCGTCCCCAAACAACTCATCTTCATATTCTTGAATCTCAGCGTAGCTATGTTTAGCCTGGAGTAATTGGGAACCCAACTGCTCAAAAGCATCTTCCCGTTCTGTTAGGGATTGATTTTGTAACCAAAGAGACACCACCTCTTCACCGAAGTCAAATTCCTCACCCATTTGACCTAAAATCGTGTCAATCTCCCCGACAACTAACTCAAACAAGTTAATCTTCTCATGCAGCACTTTGAGGATATATTCCTCAAGACTGTTGGCATAGCAGAAATTAAAGATGTAGACATCCTGGGTTTGTCCGATGCGGTGCAACCGTCCGATGCGTTGTTCAATCTTCATGGGATTCCAAGGCAAATCGTAGTTAACGATAGTGTTAGCAAATTGTAAGTTGCGTCCCTCTCCCCCTGTTTCCGAAGCCAGCATGACGGGGACAGACTCACGCCACTGTTCAATGGCGGCATCTTTGGCTTTGAGGGAAAGATTGCCCCTGAACTCTGTATGTTCAATTCCGGCGGACTGTAAAACTTTGGCTAAATAAGATTGAGTGGCACGGTGATTAATGAAAACTAAGGTTTTGCTGTTTTTCCCTTGAGAAAGTAGGGCGATTAATTGTTTGGCTTTCTCACTTTCCTTAACCTGTGAAGCCCACTTGCTCAAAAATTTTAACTCGTCATGGTCGAAGCGTTTTTCTAGCCCTTTTAGGGTTTCTTTCAAAGCAGCCGGACTGCTACCAGCCCGCATCAATAGAGTGTTGCGGGTCAACTTGTCCAGTTCCGTTGGATGTTGTTGCAAATAAGCATTAATCGCCACATAGAGGTCTTGCTCTTTGGGGGTGGGCTGACAGACAATGGTAGTGGCAAAACGTTTGGGGAGTTTCACATCCACCCCAGAACGGGTATTGCGAATCATCACTTCTCGCATCAGTTGTCGCAACTGCTCTGGGTTTTTGACAACCCGTCCATTTTTGGATTTAATGTATTCTCGTTTAAATTGGGCTTCGGTGGAAAGTAAACCGGGCTTGAGTAGAGTCAGCAGATTGTAGAGTTCGAGCAGGTTATTTTGGACAGGGGTAGCCGTTAGAAGCAAGATGAACCGCTTCTTGAGAGAATTAACTAATTTCCAGTTGAGGGTCGAGCGATTTTTCAGATGGTGCGCTTCATCAACTACGACTAAGTCCCATTCTCGGCTGGTAACGTAATCCCAATGGGCCTTGTGTTTGGCGACGGTGATGGAGGCTACAATCTGGTCATTGACAGCCCAGAATTCCTCTGGTGGAACATCTCTGGCATCTGTAGTCTGGGCAGTAATGCCAAATTTTGAACCTAATTCTGATTGCCATTGGGAGACTAAGGTGGCTGGGGTCAAGACTAAAAGGGATTTGATCATGTTGCGGCACAGATATTCCTTACAAATCATGCCTGCTTCGATAGTTTTGCCTAACCCCACCTCGTCCGCTAAAATTGCCCGTCCCCCCAACTGTTTGATCACTTTTTTGGCCGTTTCCATTTGATACCAATGTTTATCAATGGAGTTGAGTTCACTCAGACAGATTAATTCGTCGTAATCAGCGCAGAGAGCCACTTTTAATAAGGCCAGCCTCGCTTCATAGGCAATGATAGCACTCCCGTCGGAGTTATCTAGGGTGTAGGAGGCGGCTGAGGGGTTAAATTGAAAAGTGGAGGAGATTTTCAAGGTTGTTGACCGAAAATTTAATCTTATTGTTGGGGATTTGGGAAATTATTTTAGTCGCAACTATTTTAGCATCATCGCTGTCCAAATTGTCCAACTATCCATTAATAATAAAAACAGCGTAACAACTAACAAAATTAAATACATCCAAGGTTGAGATAGAGGACGAATATCAGTGGTATCAATTCCTGTTTTTTCTGTGACAATTTTAACTAAATAGGAAAATCCAGCGATTCGCATCGGCAATAAATAGGCTTTTTCTGAATTTTCACTGATAAAATAATAAACTAATCCACCTTGTCCAGTCGTCCGTAATTTTAAGTCCTTAATCTCTTGCCAATTTAATGACCATCCCTGACGAAAAAAAGACGGAAACCAAACAGGATAAGTCACTTTAATTTGGGTTTCATCAACTACAACCCGTTCACTTAAAGCCCCAATTAACAGCAATAAACCCAGAATAATACCTGTCCATAAAATTAAAGGAGAAACCGAAGAATCTGTCACTTTAGCTAAGAAAGGAAGAGGAATAGTCAGGGATACATATAGACTAATTAAAGTCACTTGAATCAAGGGAGAAATACGAAAACTAGAACGGCTTAAAGTCATGGATTTTCAATTCTTAATAGTTACTGAAAAAGGAGGTTTTGTCAAGTAGAAACTTGAATGTTTGTTGATTAAAAATATTAGGGGTGAGGAAGTTAATAACTCCCATGGTATAACAACCTTACCCCTATTTTTATGGGGATTTTTGAGCTTATTTCAAGTTTAAAAACTTATCCAAAGCAGCAACCATTTGCGGTGGCCAACGACGAATATTTTTAACCCAATCTAAATCTTGATAACGGTTATCCATACCCATCGTTGCTACCCAATGACTTTCCGCTTCTCCCTGTTGTCCCATATTCCACAACACCGCAGTTAAAGCGGCCCGCATATCAGGAAACATCGGATATTTGCGAACCAAATTCCGCATTTCTGTGATTGCTTCCCCTGTTTTTCCTAACTGATAAGAAGCAAGGGCAGCATTAGCACGCGCAAAGGCAAAATTTGGGGCAATTTCCGCCGCTTTTTGATAATCAATTAACGCTTGTGTCCAATCTCCCTGGCCACCTTCCGCATTACCCCGATTATTATAAGCCATAGGATCATCGGGATTAAGTTCTAAAACCCGATTATAATCTGCGATCGCCGCTAAATATTGCCCCTGGCCCTCTAAAGCTGTCCCTCGATTCAAATAAGGATCTGGCGCATCTGGGGCCAATTCAATCGAACGGTTAAAGTCGGCAATCGCCTCCTTTAACTTATTTTGACTCACACGGGCATTCCCCCGATTACTCCATACTGCCGGATTACTGGGAAACTGGTCTACTAATTGAGTCCAATAGGTTTCAGCTTGGGCAAAATCTCCTTTTTCCGTGGCTTCTATGGCTTTTTTAGCGATTGTTTCCCCCTGTTGTAACTGTTCCTCCGTAATGGGGGGAGTCGTCGCTTCCTGAGCGAATCCTGTGGGGATAGCTGCCGTCCAAATTACTAAAATAGTCAGTAAACTTAAAATCCAACCCATCATTCCTGTCTTCATCCCTAATATTTTTTTACTTATTATGACGTTAAACCTGAGATTTGGTTTTCACAGATTTGGGCTGATTTAACCCATTTAAAAACATTGGTACAAACTTTTCAACAAAGTCCTGGGGATTGCGATTCCAAGCCCGTTGTGCTGCCTGTAGACGAGTTTTTTGTAATTGAGGATCAAGTAAAGTTTGGGGAAGATATTGCATTAAATATTGTGGTCTTTCCCATAGGGGTAAGGTGTTGGCAATGTCTACAATATGGTTTAAGCGACGTAATTCAGCCCCGGCCATAATATCCATTCCCGCTTCATAGGCCGCTTGTTCAATGGCAGTATATTTTTGTTTAGCTTGTTCAACTTTTTGTTGAGTTTCTGGACTTTTTTGAGCAATTTTCTTTAACCAACGATTTCCCCAACGGACATGGCCTGCTTCTTCCGGAAAAATCTGTTCTAAGGTTTCTCTAATCTTGATATTTTCCTCAGTTTGTGGGGCTTCTTTTAAGGCATGAATATGGGCAGAAAAATATTCACAGCCCCGTTTTTCTGTCACATTAATGGCAGCTAAGGCAGCAATAATGGCTTCTTCCCGATGATTTTCATCAACGTATGAATCTTGGTCTAATAAGCGTTCAAATTCATCAATATAAGACATTCCAGGAGGCGTACCAATATTCGCCCCCAAGTCTACCAATAAGTTAGTTAACCACATGGCATGGCGGGACTCATCGCAAACATGACGGGACAACTCTTGGACTAAATCTTTGGGTTGACCATTGAGTTTTTCAATGACATCCGTAAGATCTTTACAGCTACGTTGTTCATTATAACGATAGCGGTTGAGGGTAATCAGATGAATTTCGCGATCGCTAACGACTCTTTTCAAGATATCGCGGGCGTTCATTCCATTGTAGAGTTTGTGAGGATAGGAAACTGTCATGACTCGATTAAGTATTGATTTTTGTTAACCAATTAATATTTTAACGAGATTTCAAACAGATAGGGTTTCTCGCACTCATGAGGTTAGGGTGCATTAGTTTCAAAGCCTTATCTCACAAGGGTTTTACTTCTTCGTTGTCAATAGAGAATCTTTATTGCGGTGAGCAGTTACCTTTTGATAAAGATTAAGGGTAAAATCATCTAATTTCCCAGTTCCTAATAATTGTTTACTTTTTTCTAATTTATAGTTGGTTCCTAAAACTATTTTGACTTGCTGTTTTTCGGTTTCTGTACTCGGTTTACCCCAGACGGGACGCGCACTATCTAACCAAATAATTCTTTGATATTTATTGGGGTTTTGCTTTAAACTTTCTTCTAAATTAGTCCCCAGTGTCGCCGATTTTTGTGCGAGTAAACTAATGGGAGAAGTGGGGGGAAGATAATAAGCTAAGCGTAAAACATGACCCCAAGCGGGAGAATTCATCACAATTAATGTCGGGGTATTTGGTTCTTGATTAATGATATCTGCGACTTGATGAAACATCCAACGGGGACGTAAACTAAAATCAGCAATACTAATACTTAAATACAAAATTAGCATGGCTAAAATAGATATATTTTTAAACTTTCCTGCCGCTTTTTCTAGAAAAATAACTAACAATAATAAACAACCAGGAAGCACAAAAATAACTGAACGTCCCCAGCCAAAACCTAATGTAAATTTGCCTGTGATAACGTCTAAGGTTAACATGATGATTAGGGGAAATATGCCTAAAATTAACCCGATAATTAAAAGACGATATTGTTGATTTTTATACAAACACCAACTACACCAACTTAAGACAATAAGGACTAAAATTCCAGCTAAGGTTGTCAAAAAAGTAGGTAAAATACTTACCCAGTCCCCAATTAATAAGTGAATTCCTAATACATCTATAAATTCTTGTAGATGTTTCAAGGTTGCTGCTAACAAACCATTGGGACTAGCAAATCTTGCTAAATCTGCATTTCTTAATTGTTGTCTGGTTCCCCATAATAACCAAGGAATTGTTACAATAATACTGGTAGTTAAATAAAGAGCATATTGCCACCATCTTTGTTTATCTAAATAGAAAACAAGGGCAGCTAATACCAAAAACCAGCAAGCAAAATAATAAAAGGTCATAAATCCTGCTGTGGCTGAAATTATCAATAATAATATCCATAAAAGTTTAGGTAATTTGGGAGAATTTGAGTCTTTTTGAGAGGTATTAAAAGAGATTAATTCGAGTAAAGACCAACTACTTAATAAGACCCAAAATATAAGTGAACCATACATTCTTACGTTCAAAGAATGAAAGAGATAATAGGGATTTAAGCCTAATAATGCGGCAAATAATAACCCTCCTTGACTACCTAATAAATATCGTCCTAACCCATAAGCACAACCCAGAGAACCCAGACTAAATAATGCTACAATACTCCGCATTGCTGCTTCAGAATTGCCCCATAATCTTAACCAAAAATGTTGTTCTAAAAAGAAGAGAAAAGGATGGGGTTCAGCAACTAATCCTTTCAAAAAATTTTCCAAAGTTTTAATTGAATCAGTGAGACTATTTTCAAGAGGAATTGTTAGTAAATTAGTATAATTAGCTAATATTACAGGTACATCTTTAGGGTGTTGATAATTACTTTTTTGCCCGGTAGAAAGTAATAAGGATAAAACTTCATCATACCAAAATTCTCGACTTCCTAAATTAGTGATTCTCAGAATAACAGCAATAGCAATTGCACTTAAAAGAATAATATTGATGGTTTTTTGAGGTATTTTCATGATTGATTTTGCCTTTACTTTTTAAGTTAAATAATAAGCTGTTGTGCATTTAAACTGCTTATTTGTTAAATTGAAGGAAACAGCTACAACCCTCTTTCCTTTTGCTTTTTGCTTGGTTGGTGAGCTTGTCGAACCATTGCCTTTTGCCTTGCTAATACGCATTATAAATGCGTATTAGCTTAGCGTAGCTTCAAAAAATAGGTGGTTTATCTTCTCCTATTTTTATCTATCTACTTTCTCCAATGAACCTGTATAAATTGGATACTTACCAAATTTATTGATCAACTTAAAGTGAATTATAAACCATTTATTGTCAACTTGAAAGCTTAAGTTTTTTGTAGATTCATTGGGAAGCTCACAGGGACGATTAGAATAACAAATATAGATAAACTCTTGATATCCTTGATTTAATAAAACACTTGATAAAAATTTTAAATCTTTTTCTGTATCAGCTTTTAAAAATATTTTTTTGTCTTTGAGTGCAGGTTCTAATATTTGACCAACAAATTGATGAGAGATGATAATTATTTTATGGTCATCTTCCCTTAAAAATTCAAGAGATGGTGTCACACCATTATGAGATTTTATTAGATAACTTGTGGCTGAATAAATATTAGTATAAATAGAGAAAGTAAGTAAGATTGTAAACAATGAAACACAAATATTCTTGAGAATTTTATTATTAATTTTTTGACTATAATTAAATTGATAAATAACCCAGGCAGAAATAAGAGGAATTAAACTTAATAAAAAGCGAGTACCCCATTGTTTACCCCCAGGAATTAACCCGGCTGTACCTCCGGGAACTATTAAAGAAACTCCCATAATAAATAATAAACAAACTGAACCAATTATGATTTGTAAATAGTCTGATGCAACTTTATTTTTTTTAACAATAATTTGGGCAAGAATTAAGCAAGAAAAAGCAGCAATGGGGAAGAATTGTATAAACCCTTGGCTTAATTGTTTAAAATTGGTGATTGCTTCTGTTAATCTATCTGTTAAAGATGCTTTTTCAATCACTTGAATTCCATGAATTCCCAAATAATGATGATAGATTAACTGATTACAAATAAAAAAGAGACTTACCGCTACTATCGTTGAAAGTGAAAAGAGATTTTTCTGAGTTATTGATAATTTAAACAAGTTTAATTTAAGGTGATTAATGAATTTACTTTTAGGAATAAAGTTAATTATTTCAGAGAAATAGATTAACAATAAAACCAGTAGAATAGCACATAAACATTCCGGCCTTAACCAAACGGAAAATCCTAATAAACAGCCAAAAAAGATAATCCATAGATTAGATATTCTGGATTGACTATTAATTATTAAAGGCAAAAAAGTTCCTGCAAAAATCAGGAAAACAGCTAATGTATGTTCCCAATACATTGCACTATATATAGTTAGAGGAGAACCGAAAATCAATAAAATTAAAGCGAGAGATGTTATTAAAGAATTAAATTTTAACCAGAGACAAACTCGATAAAAAATAGCCCAAATTCCCAAGGTAGAAAGAAAGGGAATTACATATAAACCTCGATATCCAAGAAAGTGATAAAAAGGAGCCGTAATTAAAGGAAAACTAAAGGGGAATGTTATATAATAACGATGATCAATATCATAAAAAAAAGGTTCCTCATAGGGATATAAACCTTGACTCCAAAGCTGCTGTACCCAAGACTCAGAAGGAGGTAATAAGTAAAAGCGAAACTCTCCCATACTTAACTGTTGTGCTAATAATGATTTTAGTCCAGCATCTCCACTAAAATAAACCCCTTCGGGAATTTGTGCCTGAAGATAAACAAGAAACAATATTCCCGCTACAATAGTAAATAATGGCAAAAATGATCCTTTAATCTTCATCAAACTCCTGTGATTAATCAAATTGAATCCATAACAACTATTTTAGACCAAGTAGAAAATAATTTTGAATTATCAGAATTAGAGGGGGTTAAGCTTCTTTCTCAAACGGAAGAAACCGTCATCAATAAAATTCAACAAACTGCTGATAAACTCCGTCAAAAACAAGTGGGAGATACTGTTACTTATGTTATCAATCGTAATATAAATTTTACCAATATTTGTGAGCAACATTGTAACTTTTGTGCTTTTCGACGAGATGCTGGCGATGATGGCGCATTTTGGCTTAGTATAGAGCAAATTCTCGAAAAAGCTGCCGATGCTGTCCAAATAGGGGCCACAGAAATTTGTATGCAGGGAGGGTTAAACCCTGAAGCAAAATTACAGGGAACATCCTTAAACTATTATCAACGATTAATTAGCAGTTTAAAACAAGAATTTCCTCAACTTCATTTACACGCTTTTTCTCCCCAGGAAATTCAATTTATTGCCAGGGAAGATAAGATTAGTTATGCTGAGGTTATTATAGCCTTAAAAGAGGCCGGTTTGGGGTCAATGCCAGGCACTGCTGCAGAAGTTTTAGATGACAAGGTAAGACATATTATCTGTCCTGAAAAAATTGATACTGAAACCTGGTTAGAAATTATTAGTTTGGCCCATAGTTTAGGAGTTAATACCACCAGTACCATGTTATCTGGTCATATTGAAACCCCCCAACAACAAATACAGCATTTAAGTCATTTAATAAACTTGCAAAAAGTAGCAATTGAAAACAATTATCCGGCTAAAATTACTGAGTTTATTTTATTACCTTTTGTGGGACAAGATGCACCAAAAGCATTACGAAACCGCGTTAACAGAGATCAACCTAGTTTAGAAGCAACCTTATTATTAACAGCAGTTTCTCGAATTTTCTTAGGAAACTGGATCAAAAACCATCAGCCAAGTTGGGTTAAATTGGGCTTAAATGGTGCATTAGAAGCTTTAAAATGGGGTTGTAATGATATTGGGGGAACTTTAATGGAAGAACATATTACCACCATGGCCGGTGCAATGGGAGGAACTTTTATGGAGGTAGAAACCTTACAAAATGGGATAAAATCTTTGAACCGTCCCTATCAGCAACGGGGAACTTTATATGAGGTTTATTCTTGAATTGATTAATCAGACAAGAAGATTAATGATCATGGGAAATTGATAATGATTTTAATAATATATTCTGTAAATTATTTAAGTTGACTATTGATTCTTTTAAAGAATTATCTAAGTTTTCTATTAATTGATTAATGGTTGCTGAGATGTTTTTTAAGGTTCTTTTTAATTGGCGACTTTGTTCATACGACCATAATATTTTATGGCGATAACTTAATAGTTGTAGTAAATTTCTTTGTAATTTACTAATAGTTTTTCCTCTGTCTATATCGGAAGTATTAACAGGAAACAGACAAATAATAATATGATAACTTTGATTAATTCCATCGAGGTTAACATCTGGTTTTGATAGTTCAAATAAATGAGCATTATTATAGTTACCTTGTCCTTTTAAATCTCGTTTCCAATGTATCTGACGCATTAGCAGCATTAATAGAAGCTTATGAAGATTTAAACCAACCTTTACCCCCTGCATTAAAACCTTATTAGGGGTTATTCTCCTTAGTTTAACTTGTAAGGTGGGCAATGCCCACCCTAGGATAAGTTTAAGGGGAAACTACCTCAACCTCTACCGTCGGAATTATCTCCTCTCCCTTCTTATCAAACAATAAATTATTGTTTTGACAATCTATTAAAATAGTATCTCCAGCAGCAAAAGTCATCTCTAAAATTTTGGTGGCGATCGGATTTTCTAATTTCCGTTGAATGGCTCGTTTTAAAGGTCTGGCCCCATATACGGGATCATAACCAGAATTGACGATATAATCAAGGGCAGCATCAGTTAATTCTAAACTAATACTTTGTTCCTCTAATAACCGTTCAATACGCTTAATTTGTAGGGTAACAATGCGTCTTAACTGGTCTTTCTTGAGGGTATGGAAGATAATTAAATCATCAATACGGTTCAAAAATTCAGGACGGAAATGTTTACGCAATGCTTGCAAAACTTTCTTTTGCATTTCCTCATAATTATTGTCATCCCCTGCTAAATTTAAGATATATTCACTACCAATATTACTGGTCATGACAATAATAGAATTACGAAAATCTACAACCCGACCTTGAGAGTCCGTAATACGCCCATCGTCAAGCACTTGTAATAAAATGTTAAAAACATCAATATGGGCCTTTTCTACCTCATCCAAGAGGATAACAGAATAGGGACGACGACGCACCGCTTCTGATAATTGTCCCCCTTGATCATAGCCCACATAACCAGGAGGGGCCCCAATTAACCGCGAAACTGCGTGTTTTTCCATGTATTCTGACATATCAATGCGAATCATGGCATCTGGTGAGTCAAAGAGGAATGAAGCTAAGGCCCGCGCTAATTCTGTTTTTCCCACTCCTGTGGGCCCCATGAACAAAAAGGAACCAATGGGACGAGAGGGGTCTTTCATACCGGCCCTAGCGCGACGTATCGCAGCAGCAACCGCAGCAACTGCTTCTTCTTGACCAATAACTTGTTGATGTAAATGACCCTCTAATTCCAGGAGTTTTTGCCGTTCTGACCCCAATAAACGGTTAATCGGAATACCAGACCATCCTGCTACAATTTCCGCAATATCTGACTCGGTTACTTGTTCTCTGAGGAGGGTTTGTCCTTGAGATTGAATATCAATTAATTTGCTTTCTTTTGCTTCTAATTCCCGTTGTAATACTTCTAATTTACCATACTTTAATTGGGCTGCTTTATTGAGATCATAGGCCCGTTCTGCTTGTTCAATTTGTACCCTTAAATGTTCTTCTTCTTCCTTCAGGGAATTAATATCTTCTAGCATTTTCTTTTCAGCTTGCCATTGTGATCCTAAACTTTCATGAATAGCTTCTAATTCTTTGATTTCCTGTTCAATTTTATCTAATCTTTCTTTTGAAGATTTATCTATCATTAAACCAGGTCTTTTTTCTTCCCCTTCTAATGAAAGTTTTTCCATTTGTAGCTGCATCAAACGGCGATCTACATCTTCTAATTCCACAGGTTTAGAAGTAATTTCCATCTTTAATTTGGCCGCAGCTTCATCAACAAGATCGATCGCCTTATCGGGTAAAAATCTATCAGTAATATAACGATCAGAAAGGTTAGCAGCAGCAACTAAAGCGGAGTCCGTAATTTTCACCCCATGATGGACTTCATAACGTTCCTTGAGTCCCCTTAAAATAGAGATGGTATCTTCCACAGTAGGTTGCTTAACATATACCTGCTGAAAACGCCGTTCTAGGGCAGGATCTTTCTCAATATGCTTGCGATACTCATCAAGGGTCGTTGCACCAATACAGCGCAATTCTCCCCGTGCTAACATAGGTTTTAAGAGATTCCCTGCATCCATAGAACCCCCTTCCCGTGAACCGGCCCCAACAACGGTATGGACTTCATCGATAAACAGGATGATATGACCTTCCGAGTTGGTCACTTCTCGCATGACTGTTCGTAGACGTTCTTCAAATTCTCCCCGATATTTGGCCCCTGCGATCAAACTTCCCATGTCTAAAGAGATTAATTGCCGATTTTTCAGAGATTCTGGGACATCAGCATTTATAATACGTTGGGCCAACCCTTCCGCGATCGCAGTTTTACCGACCCCTGGTTCTCCAATTAATACAGGATTATTCTTAGAACGACGGGATAAAACCTGAATAACGCGACGTATCTCCTCATCACGCCCAATTACGGGATCTAGCTTACCTTGTTTTGCTGCTTCGGTGAGATCTCGGCCATACTTTTCTAACGCTTCATAACGGTCTTCCTGGTCGGGTTCCGTAACTTTTTGGGTTCCGCGAACCGCTTTTATTTCCTGTTCCAAGTCTTGGGGATCTAGGCCAAAGGTTCGTAAACAACGCCGTCCAACGCGCTCATCTTCTGCAAACCCGATCCAAAGATGTTCCACAGAAATATATTTATCGCCCCAACTTTCACGGGAAGCTTCAGCCCGATCCAGCATAACATCTAAACTACGGCCCAAATATAACTGATCAATGCTAACAGATTTAGCTTGTCGATTGGTAAAGGCTTCTATTTGCTGCTGCAACCGAGGGATATCAAGATCTGCCTTTTCCAAAATCCGCAAAGTTAAGCCCTTTTCTTGTTCAAGAAGGGCCAGCATGACGTGTTCTACTTCTAGGGTTTGATTTTTGAAGCGACGGGCCACATCTTGAGATTTTACGATAGCATCCCAGGCTTGTTCGGTAAATTTATTAGAATCGGTTGGTTGCATTAGTGGCTAAGTAAATCCCTCGATATAATAGCAATTCCCAAGAATAGTATATCAATGTTATCAGCGACCATTGACATCCTCACCGCCCTAAAAGGGACGGTGATTCCAAAGATCACTCTTTGGGTTTCCTCTTTCTTCGAGTCGGCTTACTTGAAGGAATTGCTCCCTCCAAGCAGAGGTCGTTCTCTCCAGAGGCGTAGGTTCCTGAAAGAACAAGTTTCGGTGTGTCCCACCGTACTTTAAGGCGTACTTTTATCACAAAGTATGCTAATATGTCAGTATGAGAAATCAATCCCAAGAACGCAAAAATAGGATGTCCAAAGGGTTGTGTAAATTCTGTACTCAACCTAGATTGAATAATCATGCCCAGTTGTGTGAAAAGCACTTTATTGCTAATTCTGCTCAATGGGCTATTAAAAGATGTAATAACCAAGTAATAGAAATCCTCAGACAAAGATTTTATAAAAACCCTTATTGTCATTATACAGGAGAGAAACTTGTACTTGGTGTTAACACTCATTTAGATCACATTCAATCAAAAAAGAATAATCCTGAATTAGCTTTAGACATTGATAATGTTGAATGGGTATCAGAATCCGCAAACTTAGCTAAAAATGGGATGAATAAAGATGAGTTTATTCAATTCTGCAAATTAATAGCTTCTAGATTTTGACAGCTAATGTGTCCCACAGTACGCAATCCTAATTCTAGGATGTTTCGAGCAGCGTTCTCATCTCTATCGGCTACATATCCACAATGAGGACATTTATGGGTTCTAGTTGATAAAGATTTAATAACTTTTTTGCCACAGTTTGAGCAATCTTGAGAAGTATTATGAGGAGGAACTGCTACAGTCACAACACCATAAACTTTACCAAAATACTCAATCCATTCTCGAAACATTGTCCAAGAAACATCACTAATTGACTTAGCTAAACGATGATTTCT
This sequence comes from Crocosphaera sp. XPORK-15E, assembly GCF_034931425.1. NCBI lineage: Bacteria > Bacillati > Cyanobacteriota > Cyanophyceae > Chroococcales > Aphanothecaceae > Crocosphaera > Crocosphaera sp. XPORK-15E. The sequence continues at coordinate 145,203 of NZ_JAYGHQ010000007.1, read as the reverse complement.
AACCATATTTTTCACCTTCAAATCTTCATAGGCTACCAAGTCGTTAGACCGGACTACGCACAATGCCGTTTTAACAGCAAAGTCTTTACGTTGCCTACTTACTTGAAGATGTTTTGTGGCTAATCTTTGTTTAGCTTTTTTATAGTTATTAGACTGAGGTTTTCCTTTCTTAAACTTCTTAGATACTCGTTTTTGAAGTCGTTTAAGCTTACGCTCTGACTTTCTGAGATATGTAGGATTATCTACAGTTTCACCATTGTTATCTGTATAAAAATGATTTAAACCGACATCTAAACCTATTGTCGTATTTGTCGGCTCTCGTTTTTCTACTCGATTATGATCAATGAGAAACTGAGCATAATAACCATCAGCACGACGAACAACTCTAACCCTTTTAATCTGGTTGAGTTGATAATAATGCAAATCGCGGGTTCCCCATAATCTAAACAAACCTGCTTCAAATCCATCGGTGAAAGTAATATACTTTCTATCATCAGAAAGTTTGTAGCCAGATTGCTTGTATTCAACTGACCCGTGATTAGGGTGGTTTTTCTTAAACTTAGGGAACCCTTTTCTCCCAGGTATTTGCTTTTTACAGTTATCAAAGAAACGATTAATTGATGCCCAAGCCCTTTCAGCACTAGCTTGTCTAGCTTGAGAATTTAACCTTTTAGCCCAAGGAAATTCAGGATTATCTGCTAACACCTTACAATATTTATAAGTATCGTTACGGCTCTTAGATTCTCCATCCATCCATGAACGAATGCAAGCGTTACGAACAAACAAAGCAGTACGAATAGCTTCATCAAGCCGCCCGTACTGTTCTTTAGTTCCCTTCAACTTGCTTTCGTAGACTAGCATCTTATCGTTGATAACTTACGATACAATCTATCATAGCACACAAAATAAAAAGCGATGCAGTCCGGTCTTGGACGGCAGTTCCTCTACTTTGGGAGACCCCAAGACAAGCAACTCCGGTCTTGGCGGTTTCCGCCGAGGAGGAAGTTGCGCCGGACTGCCTCCGTTTCCCGTCGAGGAGGAAGTGCATCTCTGTTGCCGCGCTGAAGACGCGGGGCTTTAAACCCAAATCTCCGGTAAGCATAAAATCAACCCAACTTCTTTACCCTTTGTTTCTAAAGTAATAAAAGCGAAGTAAGGATGCAGCCTTGATGCACCATAATTCCCAAAAACTTTGAAAAAGGAAGATGTAAAAGGTGAAATTGCCAGGAAAAACCGTGCTAGTTACTGGGGCATCTCGTGGGATTGGGCGGGCGATCGCCCTTGAATTAGCCCACCAAGGGATTAACCGCCTATTATTAGTTGCTCGCAACCAGATCAATCTCGCTGATGTTGCTGCGGAGATTGATGCAATGGGTGTCAAGGTAGAAGTAGTGATTTTGCCCCTAGATCTTACCGACTCTGTTGCTGTCAGTAGGGCGATCGCCCAAGCATGGCGAGACTATGGACCAATTGATCTGTTGATTAACTGTGCTGGAATTGCCCATCAAACCTCTTTTCTTCAGTCCAAGTTATCCCAAGTCAAAGACGAACTCTCTGTTAATTTAATTGGAACTTACAATATTACCCGCTTAGTGGCCAAACGTATGGTGAAGCAAAAAAAAGGAACTATCATTAATGTATCGAGTTTAATGGGGAAAATTGCTGCCCCCACTATGGCTACCTATTCTGCCACTAAATTTGCACTTTTGGGCTTTACTCAAGCGTTACGGGGAGAATTAGCCCCCCATAAGATCCGAGTGATGGCCTTGCTGCCTTCTTTAACCGATACGGATATGACTCGTGGATTAGAGTGTTTTCGCTTTATGAAACCTGTTTGTCCAGAAAAAGTCGCTCAAGCTTTAGTGATGGGATTACAAAAAGATACCCCAGAGATTGTTGTGGGATGGCAAAGCCATTTAGCATTGTGGTGTCAACGATTAGCACCTTGGTTAATGGAACAGATCACTGCAATGGCTGCCCCTTTGTCTCAAAAACCCCCCTCAATTGGTAGTGTCGTCAAAATGATCTGACAAAATCCTTCAGTTAGTAGGGGAGAGTACAGTGTTCGCATTTTATTAGGCGAACACTGTCCCTAGGGGGTAATCTGATCACAGCCTTTTCAAAAATAAGTTAAAGTAAACTTTAGTTAACTTATCCCACTTATGGCATAATTTGCCGAATGGGGTTTATTGAATGACCCCAAACCCAGTTAAAGCCAGTTAAAGCTAGAATACCCCTAAGATAGCGTTTTCGGACGCGATCCCCAGGGACAAAAACGACATTAAAGGTGTGAGGAAAGCTGTGTCAGTTAAAAAAAGCCATCCTAAAAATCTCTCCCCAAAAAAATCCCCTACCAAAAAGAAACCCAAGGGTGTGAGTTGGATGTTACTGGGTTTAGGGTTAACAAGCGTTTCTTTCGCTTCAGCAGCGACGGGGGCATTTTTGGCCGTTTCTTTGTCAGCAACCCCCCTTAAACAAGGTTCCCTGACAGCAGAAGAAGCAAAAGTCTTTAGTAAAGATGATGCGATCGCCTATAAAAGTTTACGTCTTCCTGAATTAAATCGTCCGGTTAATGTATTAGTATTGGGGACAAAAGTTTTAACTTCAGATCTTGAAGAAAAAGTCACAGAAGATGTGGGTTATCATGCCTTAGTTAACTCCTTTAAAGGGTTATCTGATACCATGCTTCTCCTCAGATTTGATCCCCTTGACAAAAAGCTAACAGTATTATCAATTCCTAGAGATACTCAAGCTACAATTAATGAAAAAATCAAGAAAATTAATGAAGCCAACTATGACGGTGGCCCCGCATTAACGGCAGAAGTAGTTAGCGAATTATTAGAAGGAGTTCCCATTGATCGTTATGTTAGAGTCAATGTCCAAGCAGTTGAGAAAGTAATTGATGCTTTGGGAGGGGTCAAAGTTTATGTTCCCAAAGATATGAAATATAAGGATGATAGTCAACATCTTTATATTGATCTTAAGCAAGGAGAACAACATTTAGATGGGACAAAATCTGTTGAATTTTTACGTTTTCGTTACGATCAATATGGGGATATTGGACGAGTGCAACGGCAACAAATGTTTATGAGGGCTTTAGTTGAACAGGCATTAAAACCCCAAACTTTATTAAAAATGCCTGAGATTTTTTCAATTATTAGTGCTTATATTGACACCAATTTAAGCGTCGAGGAATTAGTCGCTTTATCCGGTTTTGCTTCTCAAACAAAACGATCTAATGTGCAAATGTTGATGCTTCCCGGCCAATTTAGTGGAGATGGTAGACACGAAATTAGTTATTGGTTGCCTAACCATAATCAAATTCAAAATATGGTAGCTACCTATTTTGATCAAGGCCAAGTTAATATAGAGCTTGAAGAAACGGATGCCACTCGTTTAAGAATTGCCATTCAAAACAGCACAGAAGATCCAGAAGTAGCTCGTAATATGGTTCGTTATTTACGAGAGGCTGGTTATCGCCGGATATTTATTAGCGATCAATGGTCAGAACCTGTGCAAACTACCCGCATTTTAGCACAAAATGGTGATGATTTAGGTGCAGCAAATTTACGGGCCGATTTAGGTATGGGTGAAGTATTAGTAGAAAGTACCGGAAATTTAGCTTCTGATATTACTATTGTTTTAGGGAAAGACTGGCAGCAAAAATATCCTAGTTCTTCGGTTCCCTTTAAGGAAACTTCGAGAAGGACTCGCTATTAATGGGGAAAATTAGGGAAAAATAACTTAACGGCCCCTGTCCCAATAGCTAAAACAAAGCCCACAACAACCGAACGATTAATAAATTCTTGAGTGTCTAAGCGTTTGCCAATTCCCTCTACTTTAGCATCTAATGTTTTGACATCTCCTGTTAAAGAAATTACGTCTTTTTCAAGGTGATCAAATTTTTCATTAAGGGTTCCAAATTTCGCTTCAAATTTTTCGTCAAGCTTATCTAGTTTAGTTTCAAATTTGTTTTCAAACTGCTCAAATTTAGTTTCAAATTTGTTTTCAAGCTGCTCAAATTTTGCCTCAAATTTGTTTTCAAGCTGCTCAAATTTTGCCTCAAATTTGTCATCAAGCTTATCTAATTTACTGTTAATTTGTCCTAAAATTTCTTCTAGAGAGTAAGTGACGGTTATCGGAGTTTGACTCATGATATGACATTCCTATTTAGGTATAAAATTTGTCTGATTTTAGGAACAAGCCTGATTATAAACTTTTTCCTTAGCCTTGACTGATGTAAAAAAGTCTACAATTGGACGGGGATAATTAACCCCAATAATTACATTATAGCGTTTTTGTTCTTCTGGGGATAGTCGCCAAGGTTCATGAATTTTATCTCCTGGAATGGCTTTTAATTCTGGCAACCAATGTTTTAAATAGTCACCTTTAGGATCATAATCTTTTGATTGTTTGGTAATATTAAAATAGCGAAATCCTCTGGCATCATTACCTACTCCTGCCGTATAATTCCAGTTACCATAATTACTACAAACATCATAATCAATTAATAATGACTCAAACCATTCTGCCCCCATTATCCAATTAATTCCTAAGTTTTTCGTCAAGAAACTAGCAACATTTTGTCTACCTCTGTTTGACATAAATCCTGTGGCGGACAATTCTCTCATATTAGCATCAACTAAAGGATAACCAGTCTTTCCTTCTTGCCATAATCTAAATCTTTCTGAGTCTTCTTTCCAAGGTATTTCTAATCCCTGTAACCCTGATTTATAAAAAATTTTATTACCATGTTTGGCACAAATAAACCTGAAATAATCACGCCAAAGTAATTCAAAAATGAGCCAATAAGTTGAATCGTTTTTAACTCTTTCTTCTTCATATTTTTGTACTTCTTCATAAATATAACGAGGGGAAAGACAACCATTTGCTAACCAAGGAGATAATTTAGAAGAATAGTCTATCCCTAACATTCCATTTCTGGTTTCTTTGTAATTTTTAAGACAGTTATTATCCCAAAAATAGTTATTTAAGCGTTTAATACCTTCAGTTTCTCCTCCTTTAAAATTCAAGACAATTCTGGTATCAAATATAGTTTCTCTTAATCCTAATTCCTCAAAACTTGGAATTTTACCTAAATCTATTTCAGGTAATTTTGGTAATTTTTGGGGTGTAGGAAAGGTAGGATTTACGGTAGAATATTTTTCAACTTTTTTACGAAAATTGGTAAAGAGTTCAGGAATTTGATCAACTTTAAATGGTAAATTATCCCAATGATATAAAGTTGACCCCCAAAACCCTTGAAACTTAACCCCAAGACTTGATAATTTTTGCTGCAAAGCTTTTTCTATTTTGATTTCTTCTGCGGTAACTTCTTGATGAAAATAAACAGTATCAATAGATAATTCTTTCACTAATTGCGGGATTATGTTTTCAGGATACCCTTTTCTAATAATTAGATTACTACCAATTTTGTGTAGAGATTGTTTTAAATTGTCAATACTTTCCATTAAAAAATTACCTCGAAAATTGCCAGTTTTGGAAAAGCCAAAAGAAGTATTTTGAAATTGTCTAGTATCAAAACAATAAAAGGGAATAATTAAGGCTTTTTCTTGAATTGCTTGGCTTAAGGCTTCATGATCGTGAATTCGTAAATCATTACGATACCAAATTAAAATAGTTTTGTTAGACATAATAAAAGTTATAAGGTATTTTTTGCAATTGAGGATAGGATTTGACAGTGGGTAAAATACATTATATAATAATCTTATACTAAATATTTTAAATGATTTTCAACATTGCTTACGAATGAATTTGTTATTAAATACTTGGTTAAAATGCAAACAGCAACAATGAATAATCAAAAGTGGTCAAAACAACAATGGGATGATCATCAAACAATGGTTTATAGTCGTGATTTTGAAAATTTGTGTGATAGCATTTCTTAAGACTTTTTACACTACAACAACCTCCCCCAAAAGAATGAAAATACTTTCATCTGTTATGGGGAGGTGACAAATTAAATTCTCTTGTTTGAATAGAAATAGCTCGAATCTCGCCTAGTCTGAGGAGTGCTATTATGCTTTATCGACCCCTAAAACTAATGATTATTGCCGCTACGGTTTTGGTCTGGATGCGACTTCTAGTCGGCACAGTAGAAGTGTTTAATGATCCAAATCAAAGCTTTATGGATCATCAAACCATTGCCAGCCAAAACACCCAAATTAGGTAGTATATTCGGCGTTAATCTTAACATAATCGTAGCTTAAATCACAACCCCAAGCGATGCCAGTTCCCGAACCATTGCCAATACAAACTGATATCAATACTGTATCTTCTTTGAGGTAAGCACCGGCCGCCGCTTGTTTCATATAATTACTAGCAGCTTGTCGATCAAAAGGCAGGGGTTGACCATTTTCCATCATAATAAAATCCCCCAATTTAATCTGGAGATCTTCTTGATGAAAGGTAACACCGGCCCGGCCTGCGGCCCCGGCAATTCTTCCCCAGTTGGGATCACGACCAAAAATGGCTGATTTTACCAAAGATGAACCCGCGATCGTCTTAGCAATGCGTCGCGCTGCCTCATCATCAGGGGCCCCCGATACTTGCACTTCCACTAAACAGGTTGCCCCCTCCCCGTCTCTGGCGATCGCCTTAGCCAAATATTGACAGACTGTAGTTAACATCGCCTGTAATTTTTGAGCATTTTTACTGCCCATATCCGTAATAGCCGCCGTGCGAGATTGACCATTAGCCAAAGCAATTAAACTATCATTGGTACTGGTATCCCCATCTACCGTAATTTGGTTAAAGCTTTGGTTAGCCGCTTGGGTTAACATTTGTTGCCACAAGACTGTAGAAACCGCCGCATCGCAGGTGACAAAGGATAACATGGTAGCCATATTAGGGTGAATCATGCCTGACCCCTTAGCAATGCCCCCAATGCGGACAGGACGGTCATCCATCATGGTTTCTAAGGCGATGGATTTGGGGACTAAATCTGTGGTTATAATAGCTTTAGCAGCCGCTGCGCCCCCATCTTCTGAGAGACGTTCTACTAACTGGGGAATACCAGCCTTTAAAGCATCCATCTTGATCCGTTGCCCAATCACCCCAGTAGAGGCTAATAGGACAGAGTCTGGGGAGATATTGAGGGTTTGGGCTAAAAATTCGGCACTTTCGACCGCATCCTTCCATCCTTGTTGCCCTGTAGCTGCATTCGCTTGGCCGGCATTACAGAGAATTGCTCTTGCACTAGCTTTTTGTTGCAGACGTTGACGACAATAGTCAACACAAGCGGCCCTTACCTGAGAAGTGGTAAAGACTCCCGCAGCGATCGCATCTATTTCTGAGACAATGAGGGCTAAATCAGGCGATCCTGATGGTTTTAATCCCGCAGCCATTCCTGCTGCTTTAAATCCTTTGGGGGCTGTAATACCGCCTGTAATTTCTTGCCAGTCCGTCATTCTTATTACCTATTGAAGCAAGTGCTATACGTGATTAATTATATCAAGGGTTGACTTATTAAGTTGACAAGTCTGGTGCATTACATTTCATTAACGCACCCTACAAGATCGGCGATATCCCTTAAAACTTTGGTTCAATTTCAGCTTGTTTACAAATAGCATTTGCCGTAATTCTATCTATCGTTCGATGTCTTTTGATAGGAATTGTTTTAATTCCATTCGTATAAATGGAATGATTACCACCTTCCCGTAATAAGTAAAAACCGTTATTTTCAAAATGTTTGACGAGTTCTTGTCGTTTAACGGACATGATTTATATTTCTACAGGAATATGTTCGATTAAAGATTTTCCTAACGGAATGGCTTTATTTTGTTGCCGATAAGCTGCGATCATTTCATGGAGGGCATCTTGAACCGACTGACGACATGATTCAATGGTTTCACCTTCTGAAATAACTTCTGGCCATTCTATCAATTGTCCCATATACCCTGCGCTAATTTTAGTGTAGGCAATAGTAAAGGTTGTCAGCATAATAATCTTCAATTTAATCAATGTCTTTATTTTACCGTCTTCGAGATCGCTTATTCATCAGATACAACACAAGGTTAGAATTTTTGGGTTTCGTTCATCAACCCAACCTACACTCGTCGGTGATGCCGAAGGCACTGCGAAGCAGACCGCACTATTGCCATAAGTAAACTCGAAGATGATTAAAATTAATGGAATCAATCTCTAACTATAGATTAACAAGTTTGATTAATAAATCATAGTCTTCAGGTACAAATTGTTCAGTTCGCTTAAATTGAGAAATTCGCTTACGATTAGAAGATCCTACAATTAAAAGTAATAAAATATTAGTGTCAATTAGGATTCCTTTATTTCGATATCTATTCAAAAGCTTCTGAATATCATCCATTATAATTCTCTGATTTTTATCGATTTAAGATCCCCTGTTTCTGCATCTATTTCAATAACTTTATATTCTCGTTCTGTTGGGTTCAGTAAATTAGCTAAATTAGGAATACCTGTTTCCTTTTTTAGTGAATTTTTCTGCTTATCTATTGGTGAATTAAATAAATGGAAACCCAAGGTAATAAACCAAGATTTTTTGTCTGATGATAGTTCGATTTCTTCTAATCTTATATCATCGATATAGCCAAAAAGGTCGATAATTTGATTCAAATGATTTTTCGCACTACTAACCGCTTGTCTAACATCTATAGTCATTACTTCCTTACCTCCATAATCAACCTAGTATCTTATCATATAAATCAAGAAGCATAAATTAGGTGCGTTACATTTCATTAACGCACCCTACAAGATCGGCGTTGCCGAAGGCACTGCGAAGCAGACCGCACTTATTGTATACTTTTTAAAGTTTCTACAAGTACCTTCGGATTTACTTTCTGGATACTTTTTTAGTCTGTGCTTACCCACCCTATAGCCAGCTTCAATGCTTCCAGCCATACCCAAGGAGAGTAATATTGTCGATATGAGTGCTACAGCTACAAATTCCATAATTTATCAAAATAAATGATACTGATTGTAACTTAGATCTGGTCATAGCTAAGGATTACCGGAAAATGCACTAATAACAAATCGAATCACTGTTCATTAAAACACCCTACAAGATCAGCGATCGCACTTAGATTCGATTATAAGCTTGTAAAAACTCATCTCTAGAAATACCAACTTGGGTACAAATTGCCCTCAAGGTTCCGCTTTTGATGTTTGAATGATTTGGCATGACTAAAGGGGTTTCTGTTCCATCTTTATTGTTACGTCTCATCACAATATGTTCACGTTCACGAATCATTTCAAACCCCAATAACTTAAAGGTTTTAATGACCCTATTTTAGGTGCATCCACGGGAAATTTAGGCATCAGATAGCAACCCCTGCCTCGGCAATGAATACCTCAACGGTTGGGGTATCTTCTAATATTTCTTTGCCGAATACTTCAATATAGCAAGCAATCGCTGATTTTACGTCTGATAAGGCTTCTTCGTAGGTATCTCCTTGGCCAACAATTGCACCAACAACACCTATAGGATAAGCAACATAGCCATCTGGATGCTTTTCAATGACGATTTTAAACTGTTTGATAGATTTTTGATTATTCGGGGAATGGGAGGTCATTGGGGTTTAAATGTTTTTGGTTACAGCAGATACTCTCATATTGCCACTAAATAAATTAATTAAACATGAATTTATGATCGTTGGGTTTCGTTCCTCAACCCAACCTACAAGCTGATTATTTATTATTAGTATTTTATCATATAAATAAATGAATCAATAAGCATAAATTTAGGTGCGTTACATTTCATTAACGCACCCTACAAGATCAGCGATCGTACTCATTTTGTTGATCCAAGGAATGTGAAATATCAGTACGTATACAATATAGGAAAGAACTGACTTCATCAATGGTTTGTCCCAAATGTCGTAGATTGATGCAGGAAAGCCCAGGATTCGATTTTTGACCACTTTTGTCTTTAGAGTATCGAAAGCTCATTGATTTGGGATCAGCTTCACTAAGCTCCTTGATGACATGATCAATCAGCTTAAATTCTTCGGGATCTTCTTCTGGCGACACCTTGTTAACTATGTCTTTAACTAAAAGCCAAAGCTTATCTATTTCATGGTGTTTAGGATGACCAATTTCATTATTTAGAAGTTGATGACCATTATTTATAATATCCTTCAAAAGTAACTCTATGTGTTGCCTATATAGAAAAACAATTGGATAAACTAGAAAATCTCGATCTCTACCAATTTGTTTTTCATTAACCTGAATTACTAGAAAATCTGCTGCCCGCTTGTAACCCTCAATGTATCCGTACGACATATCGTCTTGGAAATTCAATAAGGCATTGTTATGGTAATCTGAATCAGATATAAATAACGGCTCAAATTCTTTACTCAAGTTATAATTCCTCACTATCACGATCAATATCATTGTTTATTATACTGCAATTTACCGTATAGTCAATCTTTAGAGAGTAAAAAGCTGAAGATGTCGGTATATTTTCTGATAATAGGGGGTAGGGTGGGCAAATGAATATTATTAATAATGAGATAACAATAACTAAAGTTTTACCCACCTAAGAAAACTACCTTAAATCAGCGATCGCGCCTCTTGCCATCTGAGCGATCGCCTGATCAGTCGCCCTTGGTAACTGATAATAAGTCCCTCCTGCTGTTTGGGCCAACTCCTTACCAAACCCCGTAGAAACAAATTTTTTCTCTGTATCTATCACCAATAATTTAATACCTAAAGCCCGAATTTTTTTTGCAATATCTAATAGTTCGCCCTTAATATCTGGCTTTTCTCCTTCCGGTGTGGGTTCCCCTAAAGAACGAGATAAAGAAATATTCCCTCGACCATCCGTAATAGCGACGATCACCACCTGACCAATATCCCCCGACATCTTGGCATTCACCCCCACATGAACCGCTTGGGTTAACCCGTGGGCCAAAGGTGAACCACCCCCACAAGGCAAGGTTTCTAAGCGTTTACGGGCTAAAGAAATAGAACGGGTAGGTGGTAACAAAACGTCTGCTTGTTCCCCTCTGAAGGGTATTAAAGCCACCTGGTCGCGGTTTTCATAGGCTTCTGTCAATAAACGCATCACTGCACCCTTAGCGGACTGCATCCGGTTTAAGGCCATTGACCCGGAAGCATCCACCACAAAGACGATTAAAGCCCCTGCTTTGCGTGCTAAACGCTTAGAACGGATGTCACCCTGTTCTACGATAACATTGCGCCCAGGATGCCTTAAACGTCGGGCTTTTTGATAGGGGGCCGCAGCGCGTAAGGTTGCATCAACCGCAATACGTTTGCTTTTGCCTTTGGGTATCATGGGTTTAATGTAGCGTCCCCGATCTTCGGAAAAGATCAGACTACGACTGCCTGACTTACCCTGATTTTGAGCCATTTGGGCAAAATAAAGCACACTGGGGTCTAATATAACCCCTTCTATATCAAAAACGAATTCTTCGGGAATGCCTGGGGGTTCTTCTTCCGGTTCTTCCTTGTCTTCTTCTTCTTCCTTGTCCTCTTGGTCTTGGTTAGACTCATCTTGAGGTTGTTGTGGTGGGGGAGGAGGAGGGGGTTGAGGTGCATCTTCTGGGGGAGGTTGCATCATGGTGGAACGGGGAACTATCACCAGTTCTACCGCCCTTCTCAGGTCGTCTGGGGTGATAATATTGCGTCCATCTAAGGCAGCAGAAGCTTTAGCGACTCTGACGGCGAAAATTTCGGCCCGATGTCCTTCTACCCCTCCTCTGAGTGCTTCTTCGACTAAATATTGAATCTGATCGGTGGTAATATTGACTTCTTTTAACCATTCTCTGGCTAATATAATTTGAGTCTTAATATCGTCTATTTCGTCGTTATATTGACTCAGAAATGCTTGAGGAGAGTTAGCATAGTCAATAGCTTGGTTAACTGCGTTTACCCGTTGATCGAGGGCTAATACACCATCCGCAGAAAGGGCGATCGCAATGCGGTCTAATAAATGCCGTCTTAATGGCCCTTCTTCGGGGTTATAAGTAGCAATTAAAATAGGTTTGCAAGGATGTTGAAAACTGATCCCTTCCCGTTCTATTTGGTTGCGTCCATCGGTCAAAACGCTTAACAGTTGGTTGGAAATTTGCTCATCTAATAAGTTTACTTCATCTACATATAATACGCCTCGATTTGCTTGTGCTAACAACCCCGGTTGAAAAATAGCCTCTCCCTGTTTAACCGACTCCTCTACATCTACTGATCCTAATAGTCTATCTTCTGTAACGCCGATGGGAACTTGTATGAAGGGGGCCGGGACTATTTCTGTAGGGATGTCTTCAAGGGAAGTGTTTATGTATTGTTCTTGAGTATTATCGTCCCATTCATTGGGAATGTTGCGATCGCAGTTAAAGGGATTATCTTGTATTCTTTCAATAGGGGGCAAAAGGGCGTGTATTCCCCTTGCAAGCACTGATTTTGCAGTTCCCCGTCTTCCTGCAATCACCACACCCCCTAAACCTGGGTCTACTGCTGCTAATAATAAGGCGAGTTTGATGGCTTCTTGACCAACAACGGCAGTTAGGGGAAAGTTAATGGGGGTGAGGGTAGGGGTAGGCATTCGAGAAAATTTTTAACGATTAATGCCAATGTATCACGAACCATGACCGTAAATACACTACCGTAGGGGTTTAATACCATTAAACCCTTGGTCGATTTCATATAACCTGTTATGACCTGTTATACATATTCAGATTTAAACTATAGCACTAGGGTTTTTATTAGGCGATCGCAGCAACATTGAAAAACTATCTATGATTAGGTTAGATAGTGATATTTAACGCTTCAAATTCCTGTGTTTAGCTGGATGAAGAAAATTTTTTCTGTATCTTGTCCCATTTCGGTGCAAGTTTGCCTCTTAGTTAGAAAGTGGACAATTGTAAAACATATTTAATGGAGAGTTATATCATGTCTTATGATGATGATGATTTATTTTATTTTTACGTATTCAACGTTGAATACGTTGAATACGTTGAATACGTTGAAAATTTAAAACAAGAAGTCACCGAAAATTTAAAACAAGAAGTCACCAAAGACGAAGATGTACTTGCTACGTGCATAGATATAGCGTATCGAATAATCGAAAAACCAACTTTAACTTATATAAACTTTCCTATTCTACAATCAATATTGAAGCTAATAAGCAATAACGTTTCACATATATTAATTGAAATTATGAAAGAATATATTACCATCATTTTCTCACCTCATTTGTTCAAAGAACAACGAAAATATCGAAGGAATTTCACTCAACTTAAACATATAAGTAGGCAATTTTGGGATATATCACCTCGAATTATATCCATATTCAGTGTCTTTTACTTATTCAAAAGACAGAAGATTACCTTTGCATTTTCACGACTATTAACAAAAATAAATCGCCTCAAGAAAGATGACGGAGAAATTAGGCATGACATCCCGCAATATTGGCCATCAAGGAAATATCGAAAAAACCGAATACCTGAACCTAACCAGACAATCAACTGTTTACTTCAAACTCAGTTTTGTATTAGACAAACATTGTCCAACTTTGACACTTTTGATGAGTTTAGTGTATCTAGAATATGCTAACCGTAGAAACCATCTTGACGCAGAAGATGACTTGCTTCTTAGTGCTTTACTGGAACAAATTGATTATTGTATCTTGTCTCGAAAAGAAACAATGAACAAAAAAACAGTATGTCATTATCAAGATCAAGGAGAAAAATTTAGAAGCAAATTGAAACAATTATCTATGATGCAAAAAAAAACTTATGACTTCTCTTGATCTTGATTGTCCCAAAAATAGAATTAAATGCCTCTAGTTAGTAGCTGAGTTAACTAAGAATAAAATGTCAAACCCTGCTACTAACAACAAAGATAATTCTTCTCGTTTTTTCTCCAAAACTGTAACGATTTTTTATATAGTTCAATTATGCAGATACTCTCTAACATTGATTAAAGATAAAGACTCATAATATTCAACTATAATAAAGTCAGGTAAGTATTTTAAAGACTTTAGGAGGATTTTAACCGATGAATGAACCTGTTACCGTTACCTACTCCTTAGAGGAAGTCTTGAAGCGCATTGAAGATAAAATCGACAATAATCAAAAGGAGATCAAACAGGAAATTAAGGACATAAACGCTAAACTAGACAATAATCAAAAAGAGATTAAACAAGAAATTAAGGACGTAAACACAAAACTAGACAAGCTCAATACTATTGAGGTTCAGATCGTAACCCTAACAGAAAAAGTTGAGGGGATAGATAAACGAATGGAAAAGGTAGAAGGAACTCAAAAAAATCAGGTTTGGGCCTTAATTGTTCTTTTGGTTGGTGCTATTGCTACTGCTGGAGCGAGATTATTTTTTACTACTAACCCTTAACGAAGTCCGCAAGTCAGAAGTTAGAACTCAGATTTTATAACCTGTTATAACCTGTTATGTATGCTTGGGTTTCAACTCTAGATGCTCAGGTTTGGGTGTGCGATCGCAACAGTTGTTTTTCCAACCTGTTATAATATGTTATAAATTTGGCGATGTAACCATGAACTTTAATATCTATATCGAATCCGAACTAGGGAAGTATTCGGAAGTCTGTACCAAGTTGTGTCTCAATGTGGTAGTCTCTACTTGCGTTGCCCAAATTGGTCTAGGCAAGCCCCGTCCCTTTTAGGGAGGGGTTAGTGACACATATCTCCGATTCAACAAACAGTGCAGTTTTTTGCTCCGTTATTACTATCATAGGACAAAATTTATACTTTGTCAAGTTATTGTACTAACAAAATACAGTAAAGGGGCTTGAAACCCTGTAAAATCCTGCTATAATCCTGTTAGGACAAATAAAGTACAATGTTAGTATGTAAAGAGAATGGCCAGAACAAAACCCAAGTCTGATAAGGTGTTAACCATCCGTCTTCCAGAAAAGGACTTATTGCGTCTTGAAGCGTATTGCATCATGGATGGAAAGACGAAAACGGAAGTCATCAGACAGTTTATACATAGTTTACCTGTTCGGGAAACAGCAGTCATGGAATAGATTGAAGGGTTGAAGGTTGGGAGTTTTTAGGTTTAAAGTTCTCAACTTTTAATCATTTAGAGATTAAATTTTAACCAATTAAATACCTGTTCAATCGAGATTATTTAAAAGTATTAGGAATGTTGATTTATGAATATGAAGAAAATTCAGAACCTATCCCAAAATTAGAAAGTGTTGAGTTACTTAAAGCTTTAATAGAAGAAGATAATTTATCTCCCCAAGATTTTTTAAGGATATTTGATAGTGAAAAAGTCGTTTTAGATGTGTTACAAGGTAAGCGAAAAATAACGCCGTCAGAAGCTGGAAAATTGACAAAGTTTGGAAGTTTACTAATTTAAAATTTTGCAATAAATCACTAATGATTATTATACTGATTATCTAAAGCCCATTGATGATTTTACGAAATTACACTGATAAGCGACAAAAAAATCTAAATTTTTTCTGTAATTACAGCAGTTTACGTAAAGTAGATTGACTGAGATATACTAATACTTAATAAATTATAGGATTAATCTATGTCTCGTACAAATGACTCAAAATCAATGGCTAAAGCTGCTAGTTTAGGATCAAAAATTATTGAAGCAGTTGCTCCTCCTGTCACAAAAGTTCTTATTGATGAGCTAGAACAAAAACATAAACAGGAACGTAAAAAAACACAAAATAAAGGTTCTACCGAACCTACTATGTAAAACTATTAAAAAATATAGGCTCAAACCCTTAAGGGTTAAGCTATACAGACAAAACCCGCCTACGCGGGTTCAATTTAGTCTCCGAAGGGAGACTTAGTTTCTATAGTATCAGGCTTCAGTCTGTATGTAGGTGTTGATTTAGCTAAACAAGAAAAAAGTTGATAAAAATGAGCTTTAAAACTGAAAATTCTAACCCTGCCCAAGCTTTTTATCTACTAGCAGAAATTCACAATCATTTACATAATAATGTTATTCGTCACGAATTATCTCAAATTGCTAGACATACGAAAGATAGAGAAATAAAAGAAATTTGTAAATGGGCAGCTAACTGCTTAGAAATTATAATTGATACCCGTTTTAGTCATATTGACTATCAACAATGTAAACATTCTTTTACTACTTTAGTGAAGCACTTAAAATGGGCAAAAGAAAAATTTGATAAAGTAGTAGAATTGGTTCCTGACTTAAATCAAAAATGGATAGAAGAACCCTTTAAAGAAACTCAACTTTTGTTATTAGATATTTCCAACTGTATAACACTTTTAGATCGAGAACATGATATCTATGATCAAAATGATCGAGTCATAAAAATTGGTGATCTGGTTGCTGTACATTGTACAGATGAAAATAACAAACCTTATAACCATTATGGTATTGTGGTTGCTAGTAGTCGAGGATTTAGAGTTGCTCATTTCTTTACTGGAGAAACCGTAAAGGCACAAAATAGTCTCGTTGAAAAAGGGTTTGGATATATTCATGAAGTTGGTTATTCATTAGAATGGTTGGTTCAAGAACATTTACCCAAATCTATTCCTTATAGTGATGTTGAAGACAGAATAAAAGCCTCCAGAAAAATCCATCGAAGAGTTTGGAATAAACTTAGTTATAATTGTGAACATTGGGCCAGAGAAATGTTTACAGGTCAACCTGAATGTACACAACTTAAACAATGGAAAGAAGAAATTAGAAATAAGAAAAATAATGAATAAGTGGTCGGACATAATTAAACGAATACAACTTGTAGGGTGGGCATTGCCCACAATAACCTCTAGATCAGCGTTTTAGCCTTTTGGTGGGCAATGCCCACCCTACGCTTATTTATGTCCGACCACTTAACTGAAAATACAAAAAGATTATGGTTCTACCGAACCTAGTATGTAAAGTTAGCTAGAAAAATGCCAAGTTAAGAAACTTCTAATTTGAAAATTATCAAAATTCCTAAAACCATAACCTCTTCTTTTAATCAACTTCAAGGCTCTCCCGTACCTGTGGTGATAAGTAAAGCTTATAATTCGTAGGGTGGGTTAGACTATGAATTTCTTTTGACATTTCTCACATCTCATTTGACGACGATTTATTTTGAGATAAACACTTTGCTCTCCCCAAGGCAAATCTCTGATTGTTAGCGCATTATTTTGGTGTAGTTTTCTGGTCACAGAACCACAGTATATACAAGTTGCTTTCTTCTCTACTTTCTCTAGGGATAAAACTATTCCCATCCCCTCTATTAACTGATAATCTTTCAACAATTGACAATGAACAATGGACAATTGACAATTACCTCTACCTAAAAGGTAGAGGATTGAAAATAAGGAAAAATTTTTTAATTTCTCCCCTTAAAAGAGGAGGTTTTAAACCAAATTAACCAATTGTCAATTGTCAATTGTCCATTGTCCATTGATAACGATAACTCCTTCTAATTGAAGGACATTTGTCATTAAGTTTAGTTGAGAATTTGATGGCATGAGTGTAAGTTAACTTGAAATATCACTTTTCTTTCAATATTTATTTAACCATTAAATGTCTCTAAAAGCAAGCCTTGTAAGGATCTTGTTTCTTATTCTATTTTCTTTTTACTAAAAAAAGTAAGTTATTATTTTAAGAATTTACATAATAAGTTCGGTAGAACCCATTTTAGCTTTAATTGTAGGGATTTAAAAATGTTAAACCCTCACGCTAATATTTGTAGGGGTTTAACACCGTTAAATCCTGACGCTAACGGGCATAATACTATTATGCCCCTACTACATTTTGATTAATTACAAACCCACTGCCTTCTTATATTATAACAAGGGCGCAAGCATTGCGCCCCTACAACCGAACAAATTACATCTACCCTTTGCGACTTTGCGCGACATTTACAAATAGGGACAACTTAGTTAACAATAGATAATAGACACCTTATGACTCTTATCTATGTCTAAACTCCAAACCACCCCAAACCAAACCTATTATGCTATTTTAGAAGCATTAAACCACCTGATTGAAGTAGTAGCAAAATTGCGATCGCCTGACGGTGGATGTCCTTGGGATTTAGCCCAAACCCCCCAAACTTTGATACCATACATAATAGAAGAAGCCTATGAGGTAGTTCATGCCATCAGAAGTGAAGATCAAAATGCCATTGCAGAGGAATTAGGAGACTTATTATTACAAGTAGTATTACAGGCACAAATTGCCGATGATTATGGACATTTTAGCTTAAAAGAAGTAGCGCAAGGCATCACAGAAAAGTTAATTCGTCGTCACCCTCATGTCTTTGGAAATGTAACAGTTAAAGATAGGGAAGAAGTAGGACAAAATTGGGAAAAAATTAAAGCACAAGAGAAAGGAGAAACCCCAGAAATGGCTCAATTATTGAGTCGAAAACTAGCCCATTATAATCGAACTTTACCCCCCTTAATGGCAAGTAGTAAAATCTCAATTAAAGCAGCAAAAGCAGGATTTGAATGGGAAAATATTGATGGAGTTTGGGATAAATTTTCAGAAGAATTAGCAGAATTTAAAGAAGCATTAGAAACCGATAATCAAGAACATCAACAATCAGAATTAGGCGATTTACTCTTTACCATAATAAACCTAGCGAGGTGGTATGGTTTAGATGCGTCTGAAGCATTATCAGGAACTAATGAACGGTTTATTCAACGTCTTTCTAAAATGGAAACCTTTGCCGATCGCCCCTTAACTGATTATAGCTTAGAAGAATTAGAAAACCTTTGGCAACAAGCCAAGAAAAAATTAAACCAATAAGCTATAATTCAAGAACAGCTAGAACAATTTTTATGACCTTAGATCAAGAAAAAACAAAATCATCTTCCGTCTCTGAACAGGAAAAAGTCCAAAAAAATAACCGATGGAAAGCTTTATGGGAAAATGTACAAATTCTCGTTATTGCCTTAATTTTAGCCTTTATTATTCGTACATTTATTGCTGAACCCCGCTACATTCCATCAGAGTCTATGTCTCCCACCCTAGAAACAGGCGATCGCTTAGTAGTTGAAAAAGTTTCTTACTATTTTCATCCTCCCCAACCAGGAGATATTATTGTTTTTGAACCGCCCATTCAATTACAATTACAAGGATACAAAAAAGAGCAAGCATTTATTAAAAGAATCATTGCCAAAGGAGGAGAAACCGTTGCCGTTAATAATGGTAAAGTCTATCTTAATAATCAACCCCTTGATGAAAAATATATCCTAGAATCTCCTCATTATAACTTAGAACCCGTCCAAGTTCCTGAAGGCTATTTATTTGTCATGGGAGATAATCGCAATAATAGTAATGATTCTCATGTTTGGGGATTTTTACCCGAAAAGAATGTGATTGGTAATGCTGTTTTTAGATTCTTTCCTTTCAATCGAATTGGTAGTATTGTCAAGGTAAATTAAAAGGAAAACTCAATAACAATTAACTTATAGTAAAATATTATTAAGGATCTTTCTGCCCCAACTGTTTAACCTAATTAACCACTCAAGAGGAGATTTCTGTAGATGGCTGCTACCGATTACAAAGATTACTATGCCATACTAGGAGTGAACAAAAACGCCAGCGCGGACGAAATTAAAAAGGCGTTTCGGAAACTAGCGGTTAAATATCACCCCGACAGAAACCCCGATAATAAAGAAGCAGAAGAACGCTTTAAAGAAATTAGTGAAGCCTACGAAGTGCTATTTGATACCGAAAAACGGCAAAAATACGATCAATTTGGGCAATATTGGAAACAAGCCGACCAAAGTGCCTGGCCCGGCGGCGGTAACGTCGGTGTTGATATGGGAAGCTTTGACTTTAGCCAGTATGGTAACTTTGAAGAATTTATCAATGAATTATTAGGACGCTATTCAACCTCTGGTGGCCCCACAACCGGACATTATAGCTACCGTACCAGCAGAGGCGGCCCCACAGGCTATAATCCTTATAGTAGCGGCTTTGATAGCCAAACCCCCGCCCCCAACCGAGAAGCAACCCTGCGTCTCACCTTTTCAGAAGCCTTTCGCGGGGTACAAAAACGCCTGAATTTAGGCAATGAAATCATAGATGTGCGAATTCCTGCCGGGGCGAAAGCCGGAAGTCGGGTTAGGGTAAAGGGAAAAGGGGCCGCCAGTCCCCACAGTCAAAACCGAGGAGACTTATATCTGAATGTGGAACTTGAACCCCATTCCTTCTTTCAATTTGAGGAGGATAACTTAGTCTGTGAAGTACCTATTACCCCTGATGAAGCCGTTTTAGGAACAGCAGTGGAAGTGCCTACCCCTGATGGCATGGTGACGGTTAAAATTCCCCCTGGCATTCGTTCCGGCCAGTCCCTACGTTTACGGGGAAAAGGATGGATACATCCCAAAGATGGACGGGGAGATCAATTAGTTAAAATTGTGGTTGATACGCCCCAAAATATCAGTGATACCGAACGAGACTATTACGAGAAAATTCGTGACAGTCGTACCTATAACCCCCGTAGCAATTTATCCAGCATTCGGTTGTAGTCTCGTTGATGCTTTCTTTTATTGATAATGTTCTAAGGATTGAGTTTGAGATAGGGTTTAACAGTGTTAAACCCCTACGAATATCTATTTTTTGAGGAAAGTAACCATTTCTGGATTTTGTAGAAGTTTTTTCACTTCTATTATTAATTTATCAGGCCAAAGATTTTTCTTGAGATAGTCTACATCAGCTAATTGTTTATCTAAAGTTAGGGCTTGTTTAGCCACTTCTAAGCTTGATTCTGTGTCGCCTTTACCATAAAGAACTGCTGCAATAGCTAATTGAGGTTCTGCTAAATTCGGATTAATTTCTAGGGCTTTTTGCCATTGTTGTAAGGCGGTTTCAGTGTCTCCTTTTTCATAGGAGATATAGCCAATATTAATGATAGCAGAAGCTAAATTTTTATTTTTCTCTACGGCTAATTTATAATCCTCTAAAGCTTGATCAAATTCCCCTTGTTTTTGATAAATAAGGCCACGAAGAAAGTAAAAATCTGCTTGATTTTGATTTAAACTAATTGCCTGATTAATATCTTGTAAAGCAGCTAAGTAATTCTCTGAACCAAAATAACTTAGACTCCTTGCATGATATCCCACAGCATTATCAGGAACAAGGGCAATAAATTGGCTATAATCTTTGATAGCCAGTTCATATTGTTGGTTATTAGCGTAGGAGAATCCTCGCATAAGATAGGGTTTAGGACTGTTGGGACGACGGTTAATAAGTTGGGTAAAATCCTCAATTCCTTTAGGAGCATTTTTTAATTAGAATTAAGTTCGATAGAACGGTTAAAATCATCTAAAGCGGTTTGATAATCTCTTAGCTCATGGGTAACAATTGCTCGGTAAAAATAAAGCTTAAAATTCTGAGGAGCTTTACTGATTTCTTGGGTATAATAAGCTTGCATTCGTTTCTGTTTGGCTCTAAAATTTTGAATTGTTTCAAACCCTTCTATAGCCAAAGATTTATCTTGAGCTAACAGTTCTTTGGCTTTCTTATAATCTTCCTCTGCCCCTTGGGTATTACCTAAACTTCGACGAACACCCCCTCGGAAACTATAATTTAAAGGATCATTAGGAACTTTTTGGATATTTTGGGTAAATAATTCTTCAGCTTTTTTGTAGTCTAATTTCGCTTTTTCTGCATCTTTTAATTGGTTACCATAAACTTCTGCTCTGAGGTGATAGGCATTAGCAGAATCAGGTTTAAGGGCGATCGCTTTCGTTAAATCAGCTAAAGCCCCTTGTAGATCTTTTCCTTCCAAATGGCGGTAGAGTCCCCGTACAAAGTAATGCTCTGCATTATTGGGGTCTAATTCAATAATTTTCGTAAAATCAGCGATCGCTTTATTCCACTCTTTCAACGTACTATAGTTACTCGCTCTCATAAAATAAGTCTGCTTCAACATATCTGGGTCAAATTCTCTCCCATTATTAATGATTTTTGTTAGATCAGCGATCGCTCCTTGGTGATCATTTATCTGACTAAGAATAAGGCCTCTAGAAAAATAATTAACTAAGAAATCAGGATCGAGTTGAATAGCAGTATTAATGTCTTTTAGGGCAGCAGATATATCTATGCCTTGTTGCCAATAATTCATGGCTCTTGTGGTATAACCCAATGAATAGTTGGGTTGCAATTCAATGGCTTTTGTGGCATCAGCGATCGCCCCTTCATAATCTCCCCACTCCTGACGAGCAAAGGCTCTACCGAGGTAAGAGTCAGCATTCGGTTTAAGTTTAATGGCTTCTGTATAGGCTTCTTCTGCTTCGGGATCTCGTTCTAAGTCACCTAAAATAGTGCCTCGCAAACCATATAATTTCGCTTCTTGGGGTTGTAATTCTAGTGCTTTATCCAAGGCAGTCAAAGATTCTGGGTATTTTTGGAGTTCATAACGCAAAATCCTCGCTTTTTCATACCAAGCTAGGTAAATTTTAGGGTCAATTTCGATGACTTTTTCTAACGCAGCTAAGGCTTCAGGATATTTTTCCCGCCACTTGAGGGCAACACCTTTGAGATAATAAGCTTGATAAAATTGCGGGTTGCCTTGAATAGCTTGATTGTATGCTGCAATAGCTTGATCATATTGTTCCAAACGGGCTAAAAATTGCCCATAATGAAACCATTCCACCGCACTTGATGACGCTGTGGGGGTCTTTTGGGTAAAGAAACCAAGACGAATTTGATTAATTTGCTCTTTTGATAAAGTTTCTGGGGCTTTGGTTTCAATTTTGAACCATTGGGGATTAAGGTTGCCTTTTTGCAGTTGTCCTAAAAAAGTTTTGATGGGAACCCCTAAACTATTGCCAAAATAAAGTTCTTCAGCTTCTTCTCCCTGACCGATTACCGCATATTCTGCCCCTGCATTAATGCCAATAACACGGCCTTGATGATCTAAAACTGCCCCTCCACTCATCCCAGGTAAAGATAGGGCATTATAGATCAATTCCATGCCTGTAGAGAGGGAATAACGGTCATTGGTAGCCATTAGGTTAATATATTCGGGAGAGGCGACCCCAATGGTAAATTTACGGCTAGGATTACCGGATTTAACCAAGGGAAAGCCCGACAAAAAGATCAGGGGCTTTTGAATATCTATATCAATTTTATTCGTTTTAAAACCACCTACAGTATAGTCAGCTAAGGTAGCCACTTGATAGGTTTCGGGACTGGTAAACTCAACCACCCCAATATCTACGCCCTCAAAGGTTTTAATCCCGTCTTTTTTGGGAACATGGGATTTACCATCAGGAGTGATAATTTTAAAGTCTGTTATGCCTTCTACCACATGACCGGCAGTTAAGACATAATAGGTTTGTCCGTTGCGTCCAATGATGACCCCAGAACCATCATTAGGATCTGGGCGTTCAATGCGGACGGTGATTTTTTCAGCAATTTGGTTAACTTGACGGGGAATTTGGGTATTTGTGGCTTCTTCGCTGTAGAGTTTGGCGAGAAAGGCCACAGGTTCAATGGGAATGGCAAAATAGGACTGCTGCATTTGTTTCAGCAAAGTAGCATCAGGACGAGTACCATCTTGATAGTTATAAGCATCGGTTAAAATGGCGTTGCCTTTGCCTAAAATGCCTACTAATTCCCCTTTTTCGTTTAACAATACCCCCCCACTCATTCCTTGTTTTGTGGGGTTGCTAAAGCCAATTTGATAGCCTCCTGTGATGGGTTTTGGGGTGATTAGGGTAACATTTCCTTCACTGATGCTAAGTTGAGGACTATCATAGGGAAATCCTGCGGCATAAACGGCTTGATTGGGTTTTAAGGGGTCTGTGGCGGCGAAAGTGGCTAAACTGTAAGAATTGGTAGAATTGAATTGTAAGAGGGCTAAATCATTACCTGTGAGGGAATCTTCTGCGGTTTTCAGGGTAGCATTATGGGTGATGCCGTCGGGGGTTTGAATGCGGTAGGGTTCCCCCCGTTTAACCACATGGGCATTGGTAATAACGGTGTAGGTTTCTCCGGTTTGGCCAATCAGTACCCCTGACCCATTGGTGTCTCCTGTATAGACTCTAACGGTGATAGTTTGGGCGGTTTGCTGTGGGGTTTTAGCTGTTTGGGTAAGCAGTTGAGGAAACGCTACAATTGATCCTAAATTGACCAGAAAAATTTTGACTAGGGAAATCTAATGACACATATTGCTGTTAATCAAATGAGTGGTGAGCGATTTATTTCAATAACAGTTAACGAAGCTCAAAATCACTTAAGCGAAATCATAGAACAAATTGAAACAAACGATATTCCTGTTATTATTACCCATCAAGGAAAAGGGCAAGCCGTGATGATTTCTCTAGAAGCTTTTGCTTTTTTAGAAAAAATGATTGCTCAACAAGAGGATGAGATAGACCGAGAAGCATTACGAGAAGCGAGGCAAGATTTAGAACCGACGACTTCATTAAATGAGTTAAAACAAGAATTAAAATAATGAGTTATCAGGTTGAATTAAAATCATCAGCTAAACGACAGTTTAAAAAACTTTCAGCCGATATTCAAAGGGTAATTTTGACAAAACTTGAGCAGTTAACGCTTAACCCTCGTCCTCCTCAGTCCCAAAAAATGGTAGGAGAAGATAATACTTATCGAATTCGTGTGGGAGATTATCGAATTATATATGAAGTGTTTGATCATAGATTAGTCGTTATGGTAATACGCATTGGCCACAGAAGAGAAGTGTATCGAAAGTAGAAGAAAAAAAAGAGGGTGGGTATTGCCCACCTTACTGAATTACAGGATTATTTTTCTACTGGGGCAGTCCGCAAAAATTCCTCAATATCGATTTTCATATACCGTTGATTGGTATGTTTGCGAGGTCCAATTTGCTCCCCATTTAAAATACGAACAATTTCATCTAAAAACTTTCCTGAATCATCATTCGGACGCAAAGTAATTAATAGAGTATTACATCCTTCTCCATATTCTTTTGCCGTACAAATGACACTTTGTCTAAGGGTTCGGGTGACCAAAAGATTAAGAAATGAAGGAATTTGCTGCGCTTTTGTAGACTTAACATTAATTGGTGTTAATGTCAATCAAGAACAATGGTATAAAAGTTTTTCTCGTCTCCTATTGGATGGTTTAGAATTAGATGAAATTAACTTAAATTTATTTTGGCAAGAATTTCAGGGACTAACTGAAGTTCAAAAATTACAACAGCTAATCGAATTAATTTTAGAGACAGTTGATCATAAATTAGTAATTTTTATTGACGAGATTGATAGTTTAATTCGGATTCCCTTTAAAGATGATTTTTTAGCTTTAATTCGTGGATGTTACAATCTAAGGGTTGAAAAAATACAATATAATAATCTTAGTTTTTGTTTATTAGGAGTTGCGTCTCCTACAGATTTAATTCAAGATAAAATAAGAACTCCCTTTAATATTGGTAAATCTATTAATTTATCAGGAATAAGTTTTCTTGAAGCAAAAGATGCTTTATTAACAGGATTATCACAGTTTAATCAACCAGATGTATTATTAAAAGAGATTTTAACTTGGACAGGAGGACAACCCTTTTTAACCCAAAAAGTTTGTTATTTAATTACTGAAAAATGTCAAAATATAAATCCTAATATTGAAGAAATTATTCAAGAATATATTATTGAAAATTGGGAAAGTCAAGATCAACCAGAACATCTCAGAACTATCCGCGATCGCCTATTAATTAATGAACAAAAAGCCATTGCATTATTAGAGTTATATTCCCAAATTGTTAAGTCTCCAATTTTAGCCAATGATACCCCAGAACAAATGACGTTAAGACTAACAGGAGTAGCTCTCAAACATAAAGGATATTTACAGATTTATAACCCTATTTATCGCCAACTTTTTAATCAAGAATGGATTCAAGAACAATTAAATAAATTCCGTCCTTATTATCAGCAAATAAATCAATGGATAACTAATCATCGTTATCCTAATTATTTACTACAAGGACAAAGTTTAACCGCAGCATTATTGTGGTCAAAAGACAAAACTTTAAGTAAGATATATTATCAATTTCTATCAGCAAGTCAAGCAGAACAAGATCGAAAAGAGAATCAAATTTTAGTAGAAGCAAACCAAAAAGCACAACAATTAATTAAACGAGGCAGTATCATTTTTGGAGTAACTTCTTTAGTCTCAATTATTATCGCAATTACTACAACAATATATAGTCAAAATCAGTTAAATATTGCCAAGGAAGGTATCCGTTTAGAAAAAGCAGGAATTAAAGCAAAGACAGAATTTGATCAAAAACAACTCGATAGTTTAGTATTAGCAATAAAAGCAGGACGAGATTTAAAAAAAATCTTAAATACTAATTCATCTTTAGCAGATTATCCCACCCTTAGTCCTGTTTCTGCTTTATTGAAAATCCTCAATGAAATTCAAGAAATAAATCAATTAGAAGGTCATCAAAAAGGAGTAAAAAATGTTGCATTTAGTCCTGATGGAACTCTCATTATTACGGGAAGTGATGATGGCAGTATTAAACTATGGAAAGCTAATGGTCAGCTAATTAAAACTTTAAATCCTAGTGAAAATAATAGCCCTATTAATTATGTAGAATTTAGTTCAGATGGTCAACTCATTGCTTCAGGTAATATGGAAGGAATGCTTACTTTTTGGACAAAAGAAGGTACGCTGATTAAAACATCTCATCATGGAGAGTCTATTTATACACTAAATTTTAGCCCTGATAATAAAATAATTGCAACTACGGGTCGTAATGGAATTATTAAAATTTGGGATATGGACGGAAATTTAGTCAAAAAATTTAGTCATAACCATTCTATTTATAGCTTAAAATTTACTCCTGATGGACAAGAAATTATTACCGGAGATAATCAAGGAATGATTATTTTTTGGTCTTTAGAAGGAAAACCAATTAAAAGTATTAAAGCTCACGGAGAGGTAATTAATAATATTGCCTTAAGCTTTGATCACCAATTATTGGCTTCAGCAAGTGTTGATAAAACCGTAAAAATTTGGACGATAAATGGTCAATTATTAAAGACACTAATGGGACATAAACAGTCTGTTCATGGGGTTATTTTTAGTCCTGATAATCAAACAATCATTACAGGAAGTCTTGATAAAAAAATTAAATTATGGACAATTCAAGGTCAACTTAAAAAGACATTAATAGGTCATGGAGATTCTGTATATAGTATTAATTTAAGTCCTGATGGAACTCAACTTGTTTCTGGCAGTGAAGATCGAACAATTAAACTCTGGAAATTAACAAAAAGTTCCCCAGATTTAATGCAGCAAGGTGAAGAAATTATCAAAATAGGGGTAAGTAAAGATGGTAAAAGAATGATAGCAGCAAGTCTAAATGGATTGGTCAATATTTGGAACTTAGACACGAAGCTTTTTCAACAATGGACTGATCAAAAAACCTTAGTCAGCAGTATAGATTTTGATTTAGATAATCGCCTATTAGTCTTAGGACAAGCTGATGGAGTAATCAAACTAATTAATGCTCAAGAAACGATTAAATCTTTAAAAGGACACCAACAAGAAATTACCAGTATTATAATTAGTCCTGATAGTAACTTAATCATTTCTGCCGATGAAACTGGAATCATTAAACTCTGGAATAAAGAAGGTGATTTATTAAAAAGTATTAAATCTAATCAAGAACTCATTAATAGCCTTGATATTAGTTATGATGGTAAGATGTTTATATCAGGAAGTCAAACAGGAGTGATTAAAATTTGGAACAGTCAAGGAAGTTTAATTACTACCTTAAATACTCACCCAGAAAGCAATATACAAAGCATTAAATTTAGTCCAGATAGCAAAACCTTTGTTGTTGCTAGTCATCAAGGATTAATTACCATCTGGAATCAAGAAAAAATGCTTAAGCAAATAACTACTGATATCCGAAATGAACTGAAAGTAATAACCTTGAGTCCTGATGGTAAACTACTTGCAGTTGGTGGAAATAACGGTAATATTGAATTCTGGAAACTTCAACAAAATCCCACTTTATTATTAACTATTGAACAGTCTAATAGTCCTGTTACCAGTCTTAATTTTACCCCTGATAGTAAAGTTTTGATTGTTGGAGATAGTTATGGAGATATTAGGGTTTGGCCAATTAATTTAGACCAACTCTTAATCCAAGGTTGTCGTTGGCTCAAAGATTATTGGATAATGAATAATTCTAGACAAAAAACTTTGCCCACTTGTCAATAGAAAGCATAATATTTTTAGAGATTAAGTAGGGGTAATTCATGAATTACCCCTACAGATAGAGTCCTGTTATTGCAAAATTTGAGAACCAGTCCAACTACGGGTAACTAATTGCCCATAAGTCACTGAATCAGCATCCTTGGCTAATAATGTGTTACCTTGAGGCGTAACCGCCACCACCGGCCAATCTTCATCCCCTAACATTCCCGATTTAAACAGGACTTCACTGCTATTATTATCATTCCATCCTAAAAGAATCGCCGTTTCATGATCCTGGGGTTTCGGGGTGGGGGTAACTGTGGTAGTTTGATTCGTGTCTCGTTCCCAAATGACAGCATAATCTGTCACATCGGAAGTGCTAAAAAATCCTTCCATTTGACGAGATAATAAGCGATCGCCATTAGAAGACCAAGAAACAGGCATTAAAATTGACATAATCCCTGGTTCATTTTCCTGGTTTTCCCCATCATGCAAATGCTTGGCCAGGGGAGAGTTTGGTCGAATGACTTGTAATTCTCCTGTCTGCAAATTCTCCAAAAACATCACACTCGTGGCTTGAGACTCATGGAGTTCCGGTGTCGCTATCATGGAAATACGGGTATAAGCCGCATATTTGCCATCAGGAGACAGTAAAGCTTGACTGCGATAGTATCTTTGTCCAACTGTCCCTTTGCTACTAAATTCTTGCTGAGTTTCGATTAACCATTGCCAAGGAACAGGAAAAGGACTATCCAGGGGGTCATTAGGTACAGTGAATGACTCCGGTACAGTCTCATCCTCAAATTCAGTCACCGATGACTCCAGAGAAACCGTTTCTACTCCATAATCCATCTCAGGGGGAATAAAATTAGTTTCCGCGTGAACAGATAAAGGCGCAGCAAGTAACCATCCCGTTAATAAACAACCAGCAGAGACGGTAGAACGAAACCATTGATTAGCCAAGAAGCGTTTAAACATAGTATTTACAAGACAGGAGAATATAGCGTGAGCAGTCTTGGCGAGGAGCAGAAATGAGTAAGTGAGTGATTGCGCTTTGGGTTACAGAAATTAACCTACTTATACCCTTAGTCTCTGAGGAAGATTGCAGTGTTCCTTCTATGTTAAAGGACTTCACATTTTTGAGGAAGGAAAGTGTTGCACAATGTTAATCAATACTAAGAGCCTTAAACTTGTTAACTTTTATTTTGAACACTAAATAGTGTTTATTGTCAAGTTTTTTTTAAATATCTTAATCATTTAGCCCGATTTAAGCCAACATTGTTACATCAATTTAACGAAAGGGGCCCATTAGTCCCAAAATATTGCAAAATGTAAAGAACAAGTTGCTCTGATCCATCCCTTGATAATTACCCGTGACTGAACAGTTAATTCAACCCAAAGATATTATCCAACAGCTAACCTTAATTTTCGTCGCCATTATTTTTGTGGTCATTGTGGTGATGGTTGGTTTGTATCTTCATCAAATTTCTGATCCCTATATTAATCAAGTGTTATCTCTAACAGGAAATATGGAAAGAGGCCAGGCAATGTTTGAAATTAATTGTGCAGGATGTCATGGGTTACAAGGCAATGGTATGGTGGGGCCAAGTTTACGTCATATCAAAAAGCATAAATCTACACTAGGTTTGATTCGTCAAGTAACCAGCGGCCAAACCCCACCAATGCCAAAATTTCAACCCAACCCCCAAGAAATGTCAGATTTATTGAGTTATTTAGAAACTCTGTGAAATAGAAAGATGATTTAGACAAAAATAGGGAAAAATCATGGTTATTTCCTCGATAAACAGTCAACCATTTTCACAAATTTTAGATCAGCTAAACAGTTATAACCTTGAAAGTGATCAACTATTGATTTTAAGTGGTATCTCTTGGGAAATTTATGCTGATTTATTAGAATATTTGGGAGATTCACCTTTATTTCGAGTTATTTATGATCAGGGAATTTTACAAATTATGTCCCCCAGTAGTCGCCATGAAATTGACAAAGAAAATCTTGGAATTTTGTTAGAAACCTATTTATTAGAAATGGGAATTAGATTTTATTCTTTAGGTTCAACAACCTGGCGGAGTCCTCACGTAAAAAAGGGAATTGAAGCAGATAAATCTTATTGTTTTGGTCAGAAAAAAGATCAGCCTGATTTAGCCATTGAAGTCGTTATTACTAGCGGTGGAATTAATACCCTGACAATTTATCAAGCTTTAGCAATTCCTGAAGTTTGGTTTTGGCAAAATAGACAGTTAAAAGTGCATTGTTTAGTCAATGGAACCTATCTACAATCTAACCAAAGCAAGTTATTACCTAACCTAGACTTGGACTTATTAACCAGTTATATAAAATGGGATGAACCTTTTGATGCTGTCTTAGAATTCAGGAAAAATATCAAAAAAATTGATTAACTCATTCCCACACTTTCTAAGGCTAACTTAACATTTTTTCTCACAGAATTAGCGGAAATATGTAATGATTCCCTTTCTTGTTCCGTCAATTGAACCTCTAAAATCTTTGTCACCCCACGACATCCCAATAAACAAGGAACCCCAAGATAAATATCATCTAATCCATATTCTCCCCGAAGATAAGCCGCCGTTGGCAATAAACGAGATTGATCCCGTAAAATAGTTTCAACCATCAAACAAGCAGAAGAAGCGGGCGCATAATAAGCCCCTCCCGTTTGTAATAACTTCACCACCTCAGCCCCACCATTGCGCGTCCTTTCCACCAGACGCTCAATAGTAGCTTGGTCTAACAATTCAGGGATAGGAACCCCATTAACCGTACAGTAACGAGGTAAAGGTAACATTAAGTCTCCATGACCCCCCAAAACCAACGCCGTCACATTGGCCGTTGAGATGCCTAATTCCATGGCAATAAAAGTCTGTAAGCGGGAGGAGTCCAAAACTCCAGCCATACCCATCACCCGTTGGGGAGGTAGCCCCGTCGCCTTCCAGGCCAAATAAGTCATCACATCTAGGGGGTTGGTAATGATGATAAAAATAGCATCAGGAGAGTATTTAATCGCTTGCTGAGCCGCATTAACGACAATTTTGGCATTAATTGCCATTAAGTCATCCCGACTGATACCGGGGGTTCTGGCCCGCCCTGCGGTAATCACCACTACATCAGATCCTGCTGTCTCCTCATAATTATTCGTGCCAATAACTTTGCTATTGTGTGACTCAATGCCTTGAGCCGCCATTAAATCAAGGGCAATGCCTTGGGGTAGGCCCTCAACAATATCCAATAACACCACATTGGCCAGATCTTTTTCGGCAATGCGTTGGGCTAAGGTGCGTCCGACATTTCCGGCACCAATGACGGAGACACAAAGGGATTGACAAGGAAGCATTGAGTCAGAGGAGACAGTCATGGTTATAGTAGATTTAGCCTTATTCTACAGGTTCGAGTTGGTCGATGCGTAGCCAAACGCTAGGGGTAGGGACTGAAAACCTAACTAGGGCGTATTCGTCAGTCAGTTCCAGAATTTCTCCCTTGGTTTCAAACATATAGGGAGGAAAACGGGTATCGCTTGCTTTGGCTTCGAGGCTATTATTTAGCTGTTCTCTTACAGCGCGAACTAATGCACCTTTTTTTATTTTAGCTGCCATGATGGTTAATTATCAGAATTTTCTGCACTAAATTTTGATTGTACACGGAATCTCTAGGCAAGCTTCCGTGACATACCCACGCATTCCGCGTAGCGACCTACGGGGCTTCCTCTTTCAACGGGATCAGCCTCCACAAAACAAGTTTTGTTTTGGTCTTACGTTCCCTCCGCAGGTCTTACTCACAAAAGTGGTACGCTCCTGGCGTACAGTTTTCACTGCACCGAGGCAGACTCCCTGTGTCCCAAGGAGTATAAATTGTTCTTCGACAAATCACTGTTTGGACTTACGCTATTGCTGCCGACTTTTTGATTCTGAGCGCGATTTCTTTTCCCGATCTGACAATGTTCCTGCGCCGAAAGTATTGCTACTTTGCTTTGATGTTAGGCTGTCTGTCAATCCAAAGTTCGGGTGGGTCGCAACCAGAAGACAGTATATCACAAAAGTGCTGCCTTGGCTATCATCCCTCGATTTTCGTTCCTCAATCGGGGATTTCTCGCCAAGAATTGGTTAAAAATTTGTGATTTTTTGATTCAGAATGGGAACTCTGATACTTATTGCATCATTAGAAACTTTAACTAACTTTGAGCTTTGCGAATTTGAATACAACACCATTCTTTACGTTTCCAGAGGGCAGCAACTACCCATCCATGTTGTTCTAGGGTATCAGCGATCGCGTGAGATTGTTCTAATAAAATCCCACTTAAAACCCCCCAACTTTGAGGTTTTGCCAGCTTAGAAAACTCAGGAATCAACTCAATAATAACTTCAGCTAAAATATTACAAACAATCCCATCTACCCCTTCAGGAACCAATTCTAATAATTTTTCAACACTCCCTTGAGTAATCACTAAGGAATCGGCAGAAATTTGATTAAGCTCACGGTTTTCGTTAGCTGCTTTAATGGTCAAAGGATCAGTATCTACAGCATAAACTTTCGTTGCGCCTAACAAGATCGCCCCAATGGAAAGAATACCAGATCCTGAGCCAAGATCAGCAATAACTAGATCATGTTTCGGGTTAGATAAACGCATTTCTAGGGACTCTAAACAAAGTTGTGTGGTGGCATGAGTTCCCGTCCCAAAGGCCACCCCAGGATCTAAACGGAGGATGATCCGGTCAGTTTTTTCTGGTGGGGTTAACCAGGCCGGATAAATCAGGAAGCGATCGCCAACTTCTGTCGGTTCCCAGTATTGTTTCCAACTGCTAGACCAGTCTTCATCTTCAATTGACTTCCAACGGGTTAGGGGTTGAGGCAATTCTAAAACTAAAGCATCCTGTTGTAACCAAAGGGACAAGGCCGAGATATCCAAAGATTGATAGGTAATTTGAGGAACATAGGCCCGAATAATATAGGATTTTCCCTTAATTTCCCTAGAGGTTCCCGAACAGCCAAACTTTTCTAACCGCCAAAAAATGGATTCTTCCAAATTGGGGTGACATAAAACACTAATTTCCCACCAGCTAGTTGACATGGAATTCTACAGTAAACATCACCAGAAACAGGGGCGAATGGCCATTCGCCCCCACAGTAGTTACAGCTTAACGGTATAAGCGTCCCGAATGCCGGCCACTTTAATAATTTCAGACAGCAGTCCTTCTGGTAAAGGATCATCCAAACTCACAGCCATAACAGCATCACCTCGGACAATTTTACGTCCCACTTGCATACTGGCGATATTAACGTTAAAACTGCCCAACAGAGAGCCAATTTTCCCAATAATACCTGGCATATCCCTGTGAACAGTAAATAACATATAGTTACTAGGAGGAACATTAATGGGAAAAGCATCCACATCAGTAATACGAATTTCTCCATCACTGAGTAGCGCACCAGTCACAGAATGTTCACCCATAGAACCTTGGGCCGAGAGATGGAGAGAACCAGAATAGTCTCGAATTGCAGCATCACGGGTTTCAATGATACGGATACCCCGTTCTTTTGCTTCAATAGCAGCATTGACATAATTTACCCGTTCCCGCAAAGCTTGGGATAATAACCCTTTAATGGAAGCAACAACTATCGGTTGACTGTTACTGGTGGCTAATTCCCCTTGTAAACGCACCGTTAAGCGTTCAATGCGTCCTCCGGCCAATTGTCCCACTAAATTGCCCAAGGTTTCTGCTAATTGTAAATAAGGGCGCATTTTTTCCATGACATCGGGGGTGAGTCCGGGAATATTAACCGCAGAACGGGCCGGCAACCCTAAGAGAACATCCCGAATTTGTTCGGCCACATCAATAGCCACATTTACCTGTGCTTCTGCCGTAGATGCGCCTAAATGGGGAGTCAAAATTATATTATCTAAGTCTCTGAGTTTGGACTCTCCTAGGGGTTCTTCTTCAAACACATCTAAAGCGGCCCCGGCAATTTGACCAGCGGCCAAAGCTTCAGCAAGAGCATCCTCATCAATAATACCGCCCCGCGCACAGTTAATAATGCGGGTAGTCGGTTTCATCTTGGCCAAAGCATCTTTGTTGATGAGATGATTAGTTTCGGTGGTTTTGGGAATATGTAGAGTAATATAATCCGATTCAGAAAAGAGTAAATCGAGATCGACCAAAGTACAGCCTAACTGTTCGGCCCGATCTTGGGAGATAAAAGGGTCATAGGCTAATAATTTCATGCCCATTGACTTAGCTACATTCGCCACATGGGAACCAATTTTGCCTAAACCTACTACGCCCAAGGTTTTTTTATAGACTTCGGCCCCCACAAATTTTTTGCGGTCCCATTTTTTATTCTTAACGGACTGGTTAGCATCAGGGATATGACGGGATAGGGATAACATCATGGCTAAGGCGTGTTCTGCAGCAGCGATCGTATTGCCTTCTGGGGAGTTAACCACCACAATACCCTGACGAGTAGCAGCAGGAACATCAATATTATCGACCCCTACGCCCGCCCTACCAATGATTTTGAGTTGAGTACCAGCTTCAATAATTTCTTTGGTGACACGGGTTCCAGAACGAAGCATGAGGGCATCGTATTCAGGGATAATCTTAACTAATTCTTCGGCGGGCAGTCCTGTTTTAACGTCTACTTGCGCCACTTGGGAGAGGATATCGATACCTACTTGGTCAATGGGGTCTGATACAAGAACTTTTGCCATAATTCGTTTCTGTAGGGGTGATCGGTTATTGTCTTAGTCTCATGGTTGCAGTAGCTTATTGTAGCGGTCTATGTGCGCTTTCCACCTAAATCGTTAAAAAGATTTCCAGTTTTGCTGTTTAAAGGTGAGCATAATTAAACTTAATAATGTCATTGCGAGTGCAGAGAAGCGGAACGAAGCAATCTCATGGGTTGGGTGCTATTTTATTGATGTTGTATAGTTACACTTAATTTATACTCACCTACTTATTAGGATTCTGGTTTGTTGGGTTTCGTGCCTCAACCCAACCTACAGTGGCGTTAATATTTACTTTACTTAGTGTTTTCTAATACACTTTAAATTTTTCTTATAAATCCTGGATAATTTTCAAGCTCTACTGTAGTATGAATACAAATTAATTCAACAAAATAATAAATCTTTAGTATCATGGCTCGGCTAAGATGGATAGGAGTTGCTATCATCAGTTTTTTGCTGATTTTAGGTGGGGGATGGTTCCGCAGGGCGATCGCGTTTTCCCTCTGTGGGTTATTGAGTTTTAATCAAGGGATTTGTCCTGGTAATTATCGGGTTTTGGCAACAGAAACTCCGACAAAAACGTTACAGGTTAATAATAAAGACACAAACTTTATCGCTCAAACGCAAGAAACGAATATCCCTTCTCCGCAAAACCGAGTTGTTATTATTGTATTTACTGGATTTGCCAGTCAAACCTTAAGTGAAATAACAGGAATGCGAAAACTTGTTGATGCTTTTCGCCAAGAAGCAAAACTTGATCGATTAGATTTGAAGATACCAATTTTTGCTTGGAATGAAAAAAAAGATGCTATCAATTATTTAAGTAGCTTGAGGCTAAATAATAATGATAAATTGATTGTGATTGGTCATAGTTATGGCGGTGATACAGCTATCCTCTTGGCAAATGAACTGAAAAAGCGTAATAGACGAGTAGACTTACTTGTTCAAGTTGATTCGGTAGGTAGTAGTGATGATGTTCTTCCCAGTAATGTTGCTAAAGGCATTAATTATTATCAAGCAAATGATGATCCCATATCTTTGGGACGATTCAAAGTACAACAACAGGTCATTAATTCCACTAATTTAGATGTAAATCGTGTCTTTAGAAATGAATTAATTAGGAACAAAAGTTATCCACTAAATCACGGTAGCATTGATGATTCTAATGTGGTTCATCAGGCAATTATTCAACAAGTTTTGAATGCAGTTGCGGTTAAAAATACTACTCCTCAAGCAAGCTGTCAAGCTACTGTTAATAAAGTCCTTCAAGAAATTCGTTCCAAGGGAGTTAGAAGGGTTGAATTTAGTGTTTATAAGGGAACGGCTAATAGTTATAGGACAGGAAATCCGACAAACAGAACTGATGTATTAGATATTATTTTAATCGATGATGTAGGTGCTACTACGAATAATGGAATTGCCATCAGTAATATTTTCGCATCACCAAAGGTTTTAAATAATTGGGCTAACCAAATCGTTAAAAGCTGTGGAAATACAGCTATAGTAAGTTTTGGGATATCGCAATCAGATATAGGTATATCTTATTATATTCAACAAGATGGTACAACTAAAAAAGAAAAATGTTTTCTTGAGCCTAATTGGGATATTTCTCAAGCTCAACCTTGGGGGATATCAGCAATCCCCGGATGTGTACCAGATTAACTAATAAGCTAGAAATCTTAGGTTGGATTGAGGAACGAAACCCAACACAACAAACGGTTACTTTTTTAACTAAAACAGTCCACTACAAGATGGCGATCTTTAAGGAAGTTGGGGTATTTTCTTCCCGTATTGTCTGTTCTAGAGAATCGTCTCCCTTCATATTCCGATTCGCTGTAATCAAAATCAACTGGTTGGTTTGGGCAAATTGCCAAACGACGCGATCACTACTATTCATGGGCAACCCAACTTCCTGAAAGGTGAAGAAGCGGATGCTTAATAGGTCAAGCCATCCTTCAGCCGAAAGAGTTCCCCAGAATAAAACAGCATCACCTGTTAAGTTGTAATCAATCAAGAAATTCATCATTCGGCTTCAATCCGGGCTTTCCATGCTTGAAGTTTTGCACGAAGGTTATAGATGGGAATTGACCGAAACAATTATGTTCAACAGACTTCCACTAAGTTTCATTATCGCTTAGCATTTTGATAATATGTTTTGCAAGCTGTTCTTTAATTTCTCTGTGTCTAGGAATAGGTTGAGAAACCTTTGTTTTTAGGTTTTGGTACCAATCATGTTTGCCACCATGACGAATAAATACACAGCCCATTGCCTCAAGCTGTTTGATTAAATATCTTCGCTTCACGATACTTCAAGTTCTGCTATTTTACGAATATTGCTTATTTACTCTCTATATTCTAATAAAAATTATAACCCAATAAATTAAGTGCGTTACATTTCATTAACGCACCCTACAAGATCCGCGATCGTACTGACACAGGGCGAAACTCGTTTAATTCTGTTTGAGATAATGGCAAACAATCTGAATCTGTTTTTGCTGCTTGTTCAATTTCTTCCTCGGTCATTGCTTTAACTTTGTCCCAATTTGTCTGACCATGACTAGTGCGATCGCTGATCTTGTAGGTTGGGTTGAGGAACGAAACCCAACCATTACCAACCTATTGAACTTAACGTCTAGTATGGATTCCTTGAAGCAAGCGATCGCCGCTTTCGTAGAGTGCGTTACTTAACGCGCCTTTTTGCTTTTAATTGTGACGAATTTGTCTATCGTATGGGTTACGCTGCGCTAATACATCCTACAGTTACTATTTCTGAAACACCAAAGCTCATGGTTTATAGGGTCAAGGATGATAAGCCGTAATAACCAGACTTCTATCGGGACTATAAATTGCCTCAACACGACGGAAACTAGCATGATTCCACCAAACTTTAATTCTATTTCCCTTGGCTGGAGCAGACCCAACAACGGTATAACCAGCATTGAACATCAATTGTTCAAAAACTTCTGCTGGCATTATTTTAGATGAAATAGGAGAAAGACCATCAATTTGATGCTTATCGAGGGTCATAACTCCCTTTATAGGTTGTAAAAATTTGATAACCAGGTAAAACTAAGCTGATACCAGCAAAACTATGTATTGTTCCCGGATAACTTTCTTCTGCATCACTACCCCCAAATCGCCAACAAAAAGAACCCAACCAAATATAAAACCCTGGAATCAGTGCGTCCATAGAATAGGCAATATCTTTTAACTGAGGGTTAACTCCGTTTGATGATCGCTTTTTTTCGGAAACTTTTATTTTCATTATTTTAAACTTATACTCATTTAAAAACCATACCATATTTTTGTTAGCATTGACGATGACAATTATCACAATGGCCACATTTAAACCCCCTAGCTTCTTGTTGAAATCCAAAGGCATTTAATAAATATTGCCAACGACATTGACGAGTGATTAAATATTGCTGCATTTGTTTAGAAGTTTGTTGAGATGTTTCCTTGATTTTAGCTAAATTAACAGACACAGAAGATGATTTGAGACGATAATTAAAAGGATCTAACCATTGTAATTGTCCCCAACTATGTAATAAGGATAAAATGATTTCCCCTTGAGGCATTTCTTGGGCGATCGCTTGGATATTTCCTTCTTGGGGAATCTTCTTAACATAATTTTTTGCTTGTTGATATTTTTTGTCTAATTGCTTTAAAAAATACTGTTGTCTTTGTTGATCAGTGGGATCAAGCCATCCTGTGGGTTCACTAATTAAAGTTAAATTGTCTGTCTTTTTCCCATCTCGTCCCCCTCTCCCTATTTCTTGTAAATATTCTGACAGTAAAAAAGGTGCTTGAAAATGAGCAACCCAGCGCACATTAGGTTTATTAATTCCTAACCCAAAAGCTGAAGTACACACTACAAATTGTAAGTTTTCTTCTAACCATTTTTGCTCAATTTCTCGTCTTTCTTGGGGACTTAAACCCGCATGATAAGCGGCAGTTTTATAGTTAAGAGAGGCTAACCATTGACTTAAGCTTTCACTCTCTCGACGGGAACGAATATAAATTAATCCACTTTGTTTTTGATGGGTTTGAATAAAATTTAATAATTGATGGTTCCGACAGCGAGGAGTCCAAGCTATTTTAACCTTTAAATTGAGATTAGCACGATAGGGACTGAGACAAAATTTTTGCGGGTTTTCTAATTGTAAAACCCGTTGAATAATTCCCTGAGATCTGGGATCTGCTGTGGCTGTAAACGCTGCGATCGCAATTTTTGTATCTGGGGGTTTATTTAATAATAATGTCTGTCTAACGGCCCCTAAACGTCGATAGGCAGGACGAAAGGTTTCTCCCCACTCAACTAAACAATGGGCTTCATCTAAAATCAGTCCATTAATTTTAAGTTCAGGACTTATTAATATTTCCCAAACAGGAGGACTTAATAAGGTTTCTGGGGATAAGTAAAGTAATCTTAATTGTTGTTTTTTAACACTGTCTAAAGTCTTTTTGCGTTGATTTTTGGGGATTTCATTATGTAATAAATCTGCGGGTAATTGCTTTTGTTTCAATTCATAAACCTGATTTTCCATCAAAGCAACTAAGGGGGAAATAACTAAAGTTAATCCTTGTTTTAATAAAGCAGGAAGTTGAAAACATAAGGATTTTCCTGCTCCTGTTGGTATCACAATTATGGCATCTTGAGCATTTAATAAACATTGAATAATTTCTCCTTGAGGAGATCTAAAATCTTCATAACCCCAAATCTTTTGGAAGGTTTGACGGATAATTGACCACTGTTCATCTTGATTATTCATAGACTCAATTGCTTCTCATCCTCTGTTTTAAGTGTTAGATTAACTTGATAAATGGGGATAGGACGATTTTTTTTACTATTTGTTAACGTCATATTTGTTCGACAACTGAGCATGATAAAATAAGGCTATAAGTTAGACAATACGGCGAAAATTATGAATAATTTTAATATTGAAGACAGTCCTCGTTGGACGGCAGACGCTCAAGCAAAACTCAAAAATATTCCTTTTTTTGTGCGTACCCAAGCTAGACAACGCATTGAAGAATTAGCTAGGGCCGCAGGTTCCGATGAGGTAACAGTTGATATGGTAGAACAAGCACGGTTAGAATTTGGGCAATAATTTTGAGTAATTCTTGAAATACGGAATACTCCTCTCGTAAGGGTAATTCATAAATTATCCCTACTTGTTCTATAACTAAAATTTATTAAAAAATGATTTATATTTTAAATATCTAATATAAGCTGAAAACCTTCATTTTACATTCTGGGAGACAAAATTGGCAAAAATGGCTTAACGAACTTGCGCCTTTTGAGGTACCTATGATAGACTAATGGAGCAAAGTCACAGGCTTGCTTTAACCAAAATTGATGTTAAGCCAGAATTGTTGATTTTTCTAACAGAAAAATTCCTTCACCTTTCCTGTTAGCTTCCCCACCAAGTTATAATAGCCAACATGAGACTAACATATATTTACCGATTGCGACCGACCAAAAATCAGCAAGCTATTATCGAAAATTGGCTTGGGCTTTTGAAGTGCCAATACAATTATCGCAAGTCTCAATCTCGATTAAGAACTATTCAAAAGCAAGTATCTCGAAGACAGAAAGGGAGTAATCGATGGAAAAAAGCAGTAGCCAAACTAGGAAAACAGCACAAAAAAGTTGTTGATAAACGTCAAGATTTTCATCATAAAACAGCTAATTATTTGTTAACTAAAGCCGAGGTAATAGCTCATGAAGACTTAAATATTAAAGGTTTGGCAAGAACTCGACTAGCAAAAAGCATCAATGATGCTGCTTGGGGAAATTTTCTTAATATATTAACATTCAAAGCTGAAAAAGCTGGTTTGTTAACAGTTAAAGTAAATCCTAGAGGCACGACAATTGATTGCTCTAGTTGTGGTCAAGCCATTCCTAAAACCCTTAAAGATCGCTGGCATTGCTGTTGTTATTGTGGGCTTTTGTTGCCCCGTGATTGGAATGCTGCGTTAAATATAAAGTATAAGGCGGTGGGTCATCTCGTCCTTAATAGCTCAGGAAATGTTCTGGCGTTGGCCGGGAGTCACTGAGAAGCCCGCGCTGTATGCTCTTAGCATACAGCGTCGGGAGTATGTCAGAAAGTGAAAGTTGTCCGAATTGCACCAACCCAAATACTATTGTTATTGTTGTTGCCATCGGGTTGCAGAATCACATAAACCCCAGGAGTAATCGAGATATTATCGTTGATGGGGTACTTATACTGGGTTTCCACAATATAGGGAGTATCTTGGTCAGGCACGGCTAAATCTCCCGTAAGAGCATCAATACGCCGCGTATTGGTAATAGAACCACCTGCAACACTAAAAACCGCCCCTTCCTTACCCAAATCAACTACAGAAAGGGCAGCACTCCAGACCCAAACATCAGCCCCAAACCCTTTACGACTATTGCCATCTGTATCCGAGCCTTGGGCCCTGGCCAACGCATAACCTCCCCAAGCAGAAAAGTTAAACGTCTCATTAATCCGCCAGTTTCCTGTAATGCCATAACTATCTCGAATAGTTGGGGCCCCTAAAAAGGGGTCTTTACCGATACCTTGACCCGTTTGGGAGGTTTGGTTATCAGGCTCAACATAACTACCCGTACTCGACGAAATATCCGACTCTCCATTGGCAAAATAGGTATGGAGGAAGGTTAGGGTAAAACTGAGAGCATCGTCAGGATAAATCCCTAATTGGGCCCCTGTACTGTAATTACCATTAAACATACCATTACCCAAAGAGGGATCATTCCCATTACTAGCAAGATAAAGACCTCTCAGGGTAAACACTTCATTAAATTTGTAGTTTAACCCGATACCTCGGCCTTCCGGCCCCCGAAACGTCAAGGGATTATAACGAATGAAGCGAGAGAGGGCCCCTGATTCTTCTGCAAAGAGGAAAGGGTTGCCCACATCAAAGATATCATCAATATCCAAAGAATTAGCCCCCACCCAAGTAGTTAAGTTACCAAGGGGAAAACGATAGTAGACATCATCAATAAACGTCGTGCTATCGCTTTGAGAATCATGACCAAGACGGGCCATTTCCGTTCCCGTGGGGTCTGACCAATCAACAATGGTTCCGCTTTCAAAACGGGTTTTTAGTAAATCTTCCCCCGTAAAGCTGGTATCAAAGTTATAGCGCGTCCGATGACCAATGACTCCGCGATCATCAATACGTCGTCTTTCCAGTAACCCTTGGTCGAATAAATCTTGTTCGCGGAAATCTAGGGCCCTTTCCCCCCAAGCATTAGAGAGACTAACAATCACTTCTCCATTTAACTTGGTGGTGGTGGAAAATTGATGATCTTCGAGATAAGAAACCCGTTGTTCTAGATTACCAACTCTGGCCCCCAAAGCTGCTAATTCTTGCTCAAATTCTTGGGCCAAACGCTTTAATTTCTCAATATCTTCCCGTAAAACAGCTACATTTTCTTGTAGGAGTCGTTCAATGGTATTGAGACAAGCATTTAACCCCGCAGCAAATTCCCAACGACTTAAGGCCCGGTTTCCGCGATA
This sequence comes from Crocosphaera sp. XPORK-15E, assembly GCF_034931425.1. Lineage (NCBI taxonomy): Bacteria > Bacillati > Cyanobacteriota > Cyanophyceae > Chroococcales > Aphanothecaceae > Crocosphaera > Crocosphaera sp. XPORK-15E. Next base: position 102,785 of record NZ_JAYGHQ010000007.1, on the reverse strand, counting down.
AGTGCGATCGGGATATCCCACAATACAACCATAGCGTTCTACTAAACTTCTTAATGCTTCATAAGCCCAGTCTGTTGGGGACACATCCTGTAATTCCGAGATACTGGTAACTTGGCCCATGGAAGGGGTAGTTCCTGAGTCCTCAAACTGTTTTGAGTGATCTCGGTTAAGAGGGGTTTGCAGTTGGGGACGGTTACGGATAATCCCTAATGCTTCATGAGGAGAGACTGTTTCTAAATGTTCCTCTTTCTCCTCAAAAATACTTTCTTGGTCAGGAGCAGCGATCGCTGATGGTGCTAAAAAACACAGAACACCCAGGACAGCAGGTGTTATTACTATTGAAGCAATTGACTTTGACATAATACAAATCCTCACACCTCGATTCAATTGGGAGTGATGCTAATCAATCCCCATAATCTTGCGTTTAATAAATAAACTCAAGATCAATAACCTACATCTTAATCTGAAAATGTGGGCATTTTGGGAAATAAGGAAAGATTTGTTACATATTTTGGCAACAAATGTTTACATTTCAATGAAAATTATTATTAATAAACTTAGGGACAAGACTATAAACATACAGCAGCGATCTCGGTTTTCAACGCTTCAATTTTTTGTTTTTCTTCTTCATTAAGGATGATATTGGGTTTAAAAATGATGTCTCCTTCATCTGAAATATCAGCAATTACTCTGTTTCTGAGGGTATCTCCTAATTGTTTACCTGCTTGTTTCCAAATAGATGTTTTAGGACTCTCCAAAATATCAAGGTTTTGGTTGAGAAATCTTTTTTGAGACTCCGAAGGTATCCAACCATTTTCCGAACGTAAGGCATTAATTAAAGTTTCTAACAATACTTCATTATTTGTTATTTCTCCCTGAGTTTTCAACCATAAAACCCAAGCACAAAAGGCGATTAATGTACTTTCTAAATTTTGCGAACAATAGACAATGGTTTCTAAGAGTTCTTGGGAAAAATCAACTCCTAAGCGTCTTAGTCCCCACTTATATTTATCAAAAATTTCTACAGTAACATCATCAACATATTCATAGTAAATGGCATTTCTTAAATTAATCATATACAGAAATAGGGAATAGGAAGGAAATTCATTATCAATTATCAATTATTCATTATTCATTATCAATTATCAATTGTTGAATTGTCCTGTTTTGTTTGATGATGATTAATAGGAGGGACAGGATCATAACCACCCTTATGAAAAGGATGACAACGCAAAATCCGTTTAATTCCTAACCAGCTTCCCTGGAAAGGGCCAAACCTTTCAATTGCTTCTAAGGTATACTGAGAACAGGTAGGTTGAAAACGACAACTCGGTGGAAATAAAGGCGAAATCAATTTTCGATACCCTTTGATCAGTACAATTAATAGTAACTTGATGAACATCATTATTTAAGTCCTTTGTCAAGATTTGATCGATAGTTCTTACCCTTTAGTTATTCTGTCCTTGAGCTAAAACTTTCCCTGAGTTTTTAGGCATTTGTTTAACCCTGAACCCTAGAAAATTTTACCCCTCATTAAAAGAAACTTACCAATTAAGGTTCTTTATAATTTATACTAGAAACAGGCCATTATTGTTGAGTTATTGTGACTGTTAACCTCATCATGACTTCCCCATAGGGTAGGATAAAAATATGCCGACCATTGATATCTTGGGAGTTCCACACGCTTACGAGCTAACTTCTCAGTCTCCCAAGCCTTCTGCACCTGTTTTAATCTTCATTCATGGCTGGTTATTAAGCCGTCAATATTGGTCACCCCTAATTGAACAGCTATCCCCCGATTATGCCTGTCTTACTTACGATCTTAGAGGATTTGGGGATTCTCAGCCACTTACTTTAAACCCCTACTCATCAGTAAATTCTCCCAATCAATCTGAAGACATTCCCCTAAACTGTCAAAATTTATCCCCCTATACTTTAGCAGCTTATGGGAAAGATTTAAACGTTTTATTGCAGAAATTAGAGATCGAACGAGCTTGGTTAATTGGTCATTCTTTAGGGGGAAGCATTGCCTTATGGGGTGCGGATATTTGTCCCGAAAGAGTCCAAGGAGTGATTTGTTTAAATGCCGGGGGTGGGATTTATTTAAAAGAAGAATTTGAACGGTTTCGTTCTGCTGGAAAACAGTTAATTAAATTTCGACCTAGTTGGTTATCTTATATTCCGTTAATTGATCTTCTCTTTTCGAGAATTATGGTAGCAAGTCCCCTAGAAAGACGTTGGGGACGACAACGAGTGTTAGATTTAATGAGAGCAAATACTGAAGCAGCATTAGGCTCTTTATTAGATTCTACTACAGAAACTGAAGTCCATTTATTACCCCAAATTGTTTCCCGTTTACAGCAACCTGTGTACTTTTTTGCAGGGGAACAAGATACAGTTATGGAACCAAAATATGTACAGTATTTAGCCAGTTTTCATGAGCTTTTTAATTATCAAGGAAATAATGTGATTGAACTCCCTAGTTGTGGTCATATGTCCATGATTGAACAACCAGAACTTTTAGGGGAAAAAATACTGAAAATTTTAATGACCCATGAGTTAAATTAGAGGGAAAATTGCCTAAGATATCTTAAAACATCCTTTTGTATATATTTTGCTTATCATATAAATTTTATCGTTTTGAATAATTTATATGTATTCAACAAGTCCAAAAGAGGCCTGTCGAGGCAAAAATCAGAAAAATTGAGCAACGAGGTTGCAACCGTTGAGGCACTTATGATAGACTAATGAATGATAATCCCAGGACTGTTTATGCCAAAAATTCAGATTTAGGGCAAAACCACCCATTTTGTGGGGTTACAGACTGAAAGATAGTGAGGGGAATTTTTTCAGAGATGCGATCGCCACAACCTAAATTTTGGTTCTGAAAATTTTCCCCTTATCATGATTGAATCATCAAGAATAATTTTTAACAGAAAACAAGTATGAAAGTTACCTTAGATATTGCGACATCGGATCTAGAAAAACTCCTCAATCCGATTATAGCAGAACCCCGTATTCAGTTAAGCAATATGACTTGGGAAGAATACGAAAATCTTGTACAAACTCTCAATCATAAACCATTAGTGCGTTTAAGTTATCTGGAAGGAAATCTTGAAATCATGACCAATTCTCCAGAACATGAAATGATCAAAACGCTGATTGGACGTTTAATTGAAATTTATGCCCTAGAAAAAGAGATTGATTTATATAGTTGTGGTTCAGCCACTTACAAAAAAGAAGCACAAAGGAGAGGGTTAGAACCTGATGAAAGTTATTGTATTGGAAAACGTAAAGAGATTCCTGATTTAGCGATCGAAGTGATTATTACCAGTGGTAGTATTGAGAAGCTAAAAATTTATCAAGGATTAGAAATCCCTGAAGTATTATTTTGGCAAGGGGGAAAATTCACCCTTTATCAATTGATTAATGCTGTAGAAGGATATCAAGAAACGTCTCGAAGTCAATACTTACCTGGACTTGATTTTAAGCAGTTAGAACAGTATATTAATCCTGCCGAAGAACCGCAAATGGTTCGGAAGTATCGTAAAACAATCAATTCGTAAGATGTCTGTAGAGGCAAGGCATCAAAAAATAATGTTTACTTATCCGAAATATTCCTATTGCCTTGCCCAAGATAATGAAAAAAAATAATAGATCTAAAATTACATTATCAAAGATTAATTGATTATTTTGCCTGGATCATTGATAATAAATGAGGACTCATCGATCATGAATAAGCGATAAATGCTAAAAGCTGGAATAGTTGGACTGCCTAATGTCGGTAAATCGACCCTATTTAACGCCCTAGTTGCCAATGCCAAGGCAGAGGCCGCTAACTTCCCCTTTTGTACCATAGAACCGAATGTGGGGGTTGTCGCTGTTCCTGACGAAAGATTAACCATCCTAGCAGAACTTTCAAAATCAGAGAAAATTGTCCCTACCCGCATGGAATTTGTGGATATTGCCGGATTAGTTAAAGGCGCAAGTCAAGGAGAAGGTTTAGGCAACCAATTCTTAGCTAATATACGGGAAGTAGATGCTATTGTTCACGTCGTGCGCTGTTTCGATGATGATGATATTATCCATGTATCCGGTTCCGTTGACCCTACTAGAGATATCGAAGTCATCAATTTAGAGCTTGCCTTAGCTGACCTATATCAAGCCGAAAAACGCCTAGAACGGGTGAGAAAGCAGGTTAAGGGCAAAAAAGAAGGACAAGAAGAAATACCCGCCTTAGAGAAGATTGTCGCTGCGCTGAATGAAGGAATTGGGGCCCGTCATGTTGAGTTAACAGAAGAAGAAGACGAATTAATTAAACCCTTGGAACTTCTCACCCGTAAACCGATTATTTATGCTGCTAATGTGTCAGAAGATGACTTAGCGACAGGTAATGACTGGGTAGAGGAAGTCAAAAAAATTGCCGCTACTGATAAGGCAAAAGTTGTGATCGTTTCTGCTCAAGTAGAATCAGAATTAGTGGAAATTCCCGATGAAGAAAAAGCCGACTATTTAGAAGCTTTAGGGGTGAAAGAAGGGGGTTTAAAATCCTTAATTAGAGCAACTTATGAGTTATTAGGTTTAAGAACTTATTTAACCACTGGCCCCCAAGAAACTCGCGCTTGGACTATTCATGCAGGGATGAAAGCACCCCAAGCAGCAGGAGTTATTCATACTGACTTTGAAAGGGGGTTTATTCGCGCTGAAACCGTCGCTTATGATGATTTAGTTGCTTGTAAAACCATGACGGTTGCGAAGGAAAAAGGCTTAGTGCGTAGTGAGGGTAAAGAATATGTAGTTAAAGAAGGAGACGTGATGTTATTTAGGTTTAATGTTTAAGCAAAGTAGAGAAATAAACATGATAGGATTTAACAGTGTTAAATCCCTAGAAAAAACTGTAAAGGCATAATACCATTATGCCCACAAATTACACTGGTTCATAATCATCGATTAGGGAAATTTGGGAAAAATAACTTAATTATTCCGGTCGTAATTCCTAAGACAAAACCAACGACAACAGAACGATTAATAAATTCTTGAGTATCTAACCGTTTACCAATACCGTTAACTTCTGTCGAAAGGGTTTTGATTTCCCCCTTAAGTTCAATTTCGAGTTTTTCAATTTTTCCATTGAGATCGGTTTCAAGTTTTTCAATTTTTCCATTGAGATTGGTTTCAAGTTTTTCAATTTTTCCATTAAGATCGGTTTCAAGTTTCTCAATTTTTCCTTCAAGTCGAGTTTGCCCTATCTTAATCTCCGTAATCTCTTTTTCAAGACTGTTAAACCTATCGTCAATTTTGTCAAACCTATCATCAATTTTGTCTAATTTCTGATTAATTTGACCTAAAATTTCTTCTAAGGAGTAAGTCACATTGATGGGTGTTTGAGTCATCAGTTAAACCTATCTAAAATTTTGCCAGGGTACTGAATTTATGATCATTTTAACCTTAGTAGAGTAAGCTAAATTAGCTTTTGATAAATTTACTGAAGATAAATCTGCTGTACGCAAATCAGCTTTTTCTAACAGCGATTCATTAAGTTTAGCATTATTTAATCTTGCGCCGCGTAAATCTGCATTATTCAAATTAGCTTTAATTAAATTAGTTCCTCGAAGATCAGCACCAATTAAAATAGCATTACTCAAATCAATTGAGCTAAGATCAGAATTACGAAGATCAGCACCACTTAAATCTGCTCCTTTTAAACTAGCATAACTCAGATTAACTTGCTTTAAATTGGCTCCTCTGAGATTACTTTGATCTAAAATAGCATTAGATAAGAAGGAATTACTTAAATCGATAATACTTAAATTGGCTGATTTTAAAACCCCATTAGTCAGATCAACTCCGCTAAAATCTCTCTCACCAATTCCATATAAATGCAAGATTTCTTGAGCATCAATGGGTTGAGTATCAATAGTGTTATTGTTTTTTGGTCGCCAGGCTTTTAATACCTCATTAATTGTCGTATAACTTCCCCGTCCAAGATAAGCTCTTATCTTAGCTTGGGTTGGGTTTTGTCCTTTGGAGGTAATTGCTTCTATGGCATTCTGTATTTCATCAGTTGTCAAGCTCATTGATTTTACCTTAATTAAGATATGTAACCCTAATTGCAAATGACCTTGACAAACTAAAGAGGGGATGAAGTTTAAACCGCAATGATTAGAGATGTGATCACTGTGGAAATTTTTTAAACTATATCTCCTCACCTCATCACCCCCTCACCTCATCACCTCATCACCTCATCACCCCGTCCCCCAATAGGATACAATTTGTAGTTGGTTCTCAATTCAGACGGCATCAACCGTAGTCGACCATTAGGTAGATTCAGTGGACTTGACTCAAACATTCAACACGACAAACCCAATTATTGGTGTCGTTCACCTCTTACCCCTGCCCACTTCTGCCCGTTGGGGAGGCAGTTTAACCGCAGTCATTGAACGGGCCGAACAAGAAGCCACCGCCCTGGCCGCAGGGGGGGTAAATGGTATTATTGTCGAAAACTTCTTTGATGCCCCCTTTACCAAAGATCGGGTAGATCCGGCCGTAATTAGTGCCATGACATTAATTGTCGATCGCCTCAAAAACCTGGTGGTGGTTCCCGTCGGCATTAACTTACTGAGAAATGACGCATTAGGGGCGATGGCGATCGCTTCGACCATAAATGCCCAATTTATCCGTGTCAACGTCTTAACGGGCATTATGGCCACAGATCAAGGGTTAATTGAAGGGCGGGCCCATGAATTACTAAAGTATCGCCGCGAATTAGCTGCCGACGTGGCCATTTTAGCGGATGTTTTAGTCAAACACGCCCGACCATTAGGAACCCCAAATTTGACCACAGCAGTTCAAGATACCATTGAACGAGGACTTGCTGATGGGGTAATTCTGTCAGGGTGGGCCACAGGTAGTCCCCCCAGTCTCGAAGACTTAGAATTAGCCGTGGCCGCTGCTAAAGGAACCCCTGTATTTATTGGGAGTGGGGCTAATTGGGATAATATTGAACAATTAATGACCGCAGCAGATGGGGTAATTGTGGCCAGTTCCCTGAAACGTCATGGCAAAATCAGCGAACCCATTGATCCCATTCGGGTGGCCCAATTTGTAGAAGCGGCCCAACAAGTGACTGCATCTAAAGAAAAATCAAAATCTCAGCAACCTCTCAAACTGACAACCTAAGACCTTGCTAAAATCAGCAGTAATGATGATTTGCTAAATAGTAACTATTATGAGTCGTAGACGTTCTGTTCCTTGGATTTACCGTTGGTCCCGTCCGATCATCGGTGCGATCGCCATTGCGGGGGCTATTCTAACCGCCTATCTTACCATTACCAAACTGAGTGGGGGAGAAGTGGCCTGTGGGGCCGGAGACGCAAAAAACTTCGTCTCTGGATGTAAAAGTGTGCTTGATAGTCCCTATGCCCTGGTTTTTGGCTTACCCTTAAGTTTGTTTGGGTGTCTCGCTTATAGCAGCATGGCCACTGCTGCTTTGGGGCCTTTATTAGTTAAACCAGAAAGTAATAAAAGTTTCAGAAAACAATTAGATGAATGGACATGGTTATTCCTCTTAGCAGGGGGAACTTCTATGGCAGTTTTTAGTGGTTATTTAATGTATATTTTAGCCACTGAATTACAGTCTGTTTGTTATTATTGCATGGGGTCTGCTGCTTTTTCTTTGAGTTTAATGGGATTAAGTATTTTTGGTCGAGAATGGGAAGAAGTTGGTCAACTGTTTTTTATTCCCATTGTTGTCGCTATGATTACCTTAGTAGGAACTTTGGGAATTTATGCCAATATTGACGGGCCAACGGCTGAAGGACGTTTACCCATTGAAACAACCACTACTGCCCCTCAGCCTCCTGATGGTTGGAAAATTACTACAGAGTCAGGGGAAGCAGAAATTGCTTTAGCCCAAAATCTCACTAAGGTTGGAGGCAAAATGTATGGGGCCTTTTGGTGTCCCCACTGTTATGAACAAAAACAGTTATTAGGAGAAGCAGCAGTCGAAGAAATAACGTATATTGAATGTGATCCCAGAGGGAAAAATCCTCAGCCTGATGCTTGTGCTGCGGCTAAAATTGAATCTTTTCCTACTTGGGATATTAAAGGGGAAAGACTATCAGGGGCCCAACTCCCTGAAAAATTAGCCAAGGTTTCTGGTTATACGGGGCCAACGAACTTTAAATACACCATGCCTGGCCGTTAATTATTGTAGGGTGGGCATTGCCCACCTCAATTAAATAATTATCAATTTGTTATTGCTGAGACTTTAAGAAATCCTGATCAAATTCGTTGTATTTCTCGCTTAAGTAATGCTCGTTTATCAATGGACAATTGACAATTGGTTAATTTGGTTTAAAACCTCCTCTTTTAAGGGGAGAAATTAAAAAATTTTTCCTTATTTTCAATCCTCTACCTTTTAGGTAGAGGTAATTGTCAATTGTCCATTGTTCATTGTCAATTGTTGAATTACCCGTTGGTTTGATTCAATTCGAGATGGTAAATATATCATAGTTGTGGTTGTAACGGATATCGATCAACCCCTAAGACACTGGATTATAACTGCTTATATGGCTCGTAAATTAACCGGAGGAACAATCGAATGGCAGAAAATTTAACCTTTAAATATGATCCAATTGGGGATATTTTATATATTAATAAATGTCATCCCTATCCCGAACAAGAATCAGAAGAATTAGGTGATGATATTATTATTCGTCTCAATTCCCGAACCGGAGAAATCGAAAATCTTGAAATTCTCTTTTTTTCTCAACGAATGAATGAACAACAGGAACTAAAACTTCCTGTTATTGCTAATCTTCGCCTAGGGGTTTAAAAACCTTAAAAGAGGTGGGCAACGCCCACCCTACCATGTATTAACTTAACACCCAATTAACCAGGGTACGCACCGGAAAACCCGTCGCCCCTGCATTATTAACCCCATTTTCCTTATCACCCCAAACTGGCCCGGCTACATCTAAATGGGCCCAAGGTGTTTCCTTAATAAACTGCTTTAAAAATAACGCAGCCGTAATCGAACCTCCGGCCCTTGGCCCCGTATTCTTCATATCTGCAATGGGAGATTTTAACCCCTCAAAATACTTATCTTCTAAGGGCATTTCCCAGAACTTTTCCCCGGCTGCTTCAGAGGCGGCTTTAATTTCTCCCGCTAAATTATCATCTGTACTCCATAACCCAGAAATATTGTCCCCTAAAGCAACAATACAGGCCCCGGTAAGAGTAGCTAAATCTACGATCGCATCGACTTCTAATTTTTCGGCAAATACCAAAGCATCAGCCAACGTTAACCGTCCCTCAGCGTCAGTATTATTAACTTCGATAGTTTTGCCATTAGAAGCGGTTAAAACATCCCCAGGGTGCAGGGCCCGCCCACTGATCATATTTTCCGTAGCGGCACAAACAAAATGCACCTCTACATCGGGCTTTAATTGGGCGATCGCTTGGGCGGCCCCCAAAGTCGCGGCCCCTCCTCCCATATCCATTTTCATGGTTTCAATGCCACTTCCCGAAACTTTCAGGTTTAAACCGCCAGAGTCAAAGGTTAAACTTTTACCGACAATAGCGACTTTGCGTTTGGGGGTTGCTGCTGGTTTATAGGTTAAATGAATGAATTTAGGCGGTAAATCAGAGGCTTTGGCTACTCCTAAAAATGCCCCCATGCCTAACTTTTCACACTCATCTTGTTCTAAAATTTCGATTCCTAACCCGTAGTCTGTAGCGATTTTTTGGGCAGTTTCGGCAAAGGTAACAGGAGTTACGCTATTAGCAGGGGCCGCTACTAATTCTCTCGCTAAAATGACCCCAGAACAAACAATTTGGGCCCGTTTAATGGTTTCCCCTTGTTCCCCTATGCCTAAAATGTCTACGGTTTCTAGTTTCAGAGGTTTGTCTTCGGGTTCGGACTTGAAGCGGTTATCTTGATGCAAGGATAAGATTAACCCTTCTGCGATCGCAGCAGTAGTAGTTACTGGATCATCATTAACTAAAGGAAAATGAATGGCTAGGGTTTTGACATTCTCTTTTTTGGCTAAACGGGCGATCGCTGCTGCCCCTAAGCGAATATTGTTTGATTTTAGCTCCTCAGCCTTGCCTAAACCCACTAAAATGATTTTACGCACGGAACTCTGGCCACCCACGCGAGTAACTGCGCTAGTTCCAGATTTTCCCTCAAATTCGGCTTCGGTGATTAATTCCTGTAGGGTTCCCCCTAGTTTCTCATCTAACTGGCTTAATTCTCCCGTTATCTCTGTGGCATTTTCAAATAAACCAAGGGCGAGTGCATCTCCACTCCAGTCTAATAAGGGGGTATCTGTCCCACGAATATCCATGTATATTCTCAAGTGTCTCGTTACAATGTCCGTCTCTCATTTTAACCGAGATCTTGCACCCCTACAGGCAAGATGCCTATGCTACTTGCGTTTTCTCAAAAATCAAATAGAATCGCTATATTAATTAATTTATAATGAAAATGATGGGATTCTCAACAACTTTAGCGACACAAGATCCTATTCACTATAACAACAATGAATATGCCATGTAACAACTATATAGAGCGTGATGTCTTGATTGTTTCGCCCGATACTTTCATGTTAGAGGCGATCAACTTATTGAGTCAAACAAATCTCTCTTTTAAAAAAAACAGTTGTGTTTTAGTTACGGAAAATAATCGCTTAGTGGGTTTATTGACAGAAAGAGATATTGTTAAGCTTACAGCATGGGAATTAGACTTAGAACAGCGCAAAGTCTCAGAATTTATGACAAAAGAGCTAATTACCTGTCAAGAATCAGAAATTAGCCAGATTTATGACCTTGTTCGCCTTCTCTCTCAACATAAAATCCGTCATTTACCTGTTATTAATCATCGTCAAGAGATACAAGGTTTAATTACCAACGAAACCCTAAGAAATGCCTTAACACCTGCGGATCTCCTTAAATATCGTCATGTTAAGGAGATTATGAGTCAAAATGTTATTCATGCCCTACCCGAAACAGATGTATTAACCTTAACCCAATTAATGGCCAAACATCGGGTGAGTTGTGTAGTAATTGGCAGAAAAATGAGCAATGGAGGGGTTTTACCGATTGGTATTGTTACAGAGAGAGATATTGTTAAATTTAAAAGCTTAAAGCTCGATTTTAAAGCATTAAAAGCTCAATCTGTGATGAGTTGTCCCTTAGTCAAGATTAAACTCAATGACAGTCTGTGGTGGGTTAATCAACAGATGCAGCGACAAAAAATCCGTCGTTTAGTGGTAGTGGGGGAACAAGGAGAATTAAGGGGTATTTTGACTCAAAGCAGTCTTTTACAAGCTATTGATCCCTATGAACTCCATCAAGTGATTGATCTGTTGCAAACCCAACTGCAAAAGTTAGAAACGGAAAACCAGCAACTGTTAGAAAGGGTAAATCAAGGCTTAAAAGAAGAAATAAAAAAGCAAAAAGGAACAATACATCGTTTAAATCGTCAGGAGCAAGCTTTATCGCAGATTTTACTCAAGATTCGCGCATCTTTAGACCTAGAAACGATTTTACACACAGCAGTCAAAGAAGTCCATCACTTGTTAAACTGCGATCGCGTCATGATTTATCGTTGTCAAGAGCAAGATGCAGGAAAAGTGATCATTGAGTCGGTTTCTGAGCCTAAATCGTCAATTTTAGGGCAAATGATTGAAAGTGGCTGTTTTACTTGTCGTTGGATTAAGCAATATAACCAACATCAAACAAAAGTCATTGATGATATTTATAATGCTGATTTAGACGAATGTTATATCCAATTTTTGGAAAAGTGGCAAGTTCGGGCAAAATTCATCCTCCCACTCTTTATTAATGATAATCTTTGGGGATTACTCAGTCTGCATGATTGTAGCGCACCTCGTCACTGGTTGCCTGAAGAAGTAGAATTTTTGGAAAATTTAGGCATTCATCTAGAAATTGCCATCCAACAAGCCATTTTAGTCGAAAAACTACAGGAAAAGTTAACCTCCCAAGTCTATCAAAAACATATTGAATTACAGGAAACCCAAAGCGCGTTAAGTGAAAGTGAACAACGTTTTCGCATTATGGCGGATCATGCACCTGTTTTGATTTGGGTGGCTGGTACGGATACCCTTTGCTATTATTTTAATAAAACTTGGTTAGACTTTACAGGACGTACTTTAGAGCAGGAATTTGGCAATGGTTGGGCAGAAGGAGTCCATCCTGACGATTTTGAAGGTTGTTTGCAGATGTATGTCAGTTCTTTTGAAGCCCGTCAACCCTTTCAGATGGAATATCGTCTGCGTCGTTTTGATGGGGAATATCGCTGGTTATTAGATCATGGAGTTCCTCGCTATGACGAAAATAACCAGTTTTTAGGCTATATTGGCTCTTGTATGGATATTACTGAGGGTAAAGCGGTTGAATATGCTTTAAGGGAAAGCGAATTACGATTTCAATCCTTTATGAATTATACCCCGATTATTGCTTGGATAAATAGCGAAGACGGTAAGTTAATTTATGGCAATCAATCTATGCTAAACCTGATACAAAAATCAGTCCAAGAAGCATTTAATCATGATCTAACTGAGTTATTTCCGGTTGAGATTGCTCAAGGGTATATAGAAGGGAATCAAGCTGTTATTGAAGCGGGAAAAGTTCTAGAAACCATAGAAATAGCACCACAATCTGATGGCAGTTATCACAATTATTTAGTACATAAATTTCCCATTTCTCACAATCCTTTAAATCGTTGGGTGGGAGGAATAGCTATTGATATTACGGAAAAACAACAAACCTTAGAAGCCTTAGAACAGAGTGAAAAACAATATCGTTCTTTAATTGATAATTTACACTCAGGGGTAGTAGTTCATGCCCCTGATACTAGCATTATTCTCTGTAATCAAACGGCTTGTGATTTATTGGGATTAACGACAGATCAAATGTTAGGAAAAACCGCTATTGATCCTGATTGGTATTTCTTAACAGAAGATGGACAAAGGATGAGAATTAAAGATTATCCTGTTAATCAAATTATCAGAAGCAAAAAACATATAGAAAATTATGTTACAGGGATTCATCATCCCATCAATAAATTAATAATTTGGGTTTTAGTCGATGGATTCCCTATATTTGATAATGAGAATAACCTGCAACAAATTGTCATTACTTTTATTGATATTACCTCGCGCAAGCAAATCGAAGATGATTTACAACAACAACTAAAAAATGCTTTACTATTAAGAACAATTAGCGACCAAATCCGTCAAAGTTTAGATCCGAAACTGATTCTACAAACAGCAGCTAATGAAATTGGCAAAGCATTTAAGGTTAATCAAGTATTAATTTTTACTTGGGAACAATTAGAAAACCAAGAAAATAATGAACAAATCAAAGTAACCTGTGTGGCTGAATATATTAAGGGGAATTATAATTCTTTATTAGGTGTAGAAATTCCGGTGGAGGGTAATCCTTATCTGCAAACATTACTAAGGAAAGAAGGGGCAATTCCTGCTGATGATATCTTTAATTTTCCTTTACTCACTCCTGTTCGTCCTTTATTAGAGATAATGCAGCTTAAATCTTTGATGTCAGGCGGCACATTTTATCAGGGAAAAGGTAATGGACAAATTGGGTTGCATCACTGTGATTCTTATCATCATTGGACACAGGATGAGGTAGACTTATTAGATTCATTAGCAGGACAATTAGGTATTGCGATCGCCCATTCTCAGTTACTACAAGAAGAACAAAAAAGACGCAGGGAATTAATGTCTAAAAATACCGAACTTTATGAAGCTAAAAAAGCAGCAGAAGCTGCTAATAAAGCTAAAAGTGAATTTTTAGCTAACATGAGTCATGAAATTCGTACACCCCTCAATGCTGTCTTAGGATTTACTGATTTATTAGAGCGTTTAATTACCGAATCACAAGCCAAAGAATATTTACAAGCGATTCATAGCAGTGGACACACTTTATTAACTCTTATTAATGATATTCTGGATTTATCAAAAATTGAAGCAGGTAAAATTGACTTAAATTTTGAACCAGTTAATTTGCGTCAATTATTATCTGATATAAAGCAAGTTTTCCGTTATAAAGTTGCAGAAAAAGGATTAGAATTTTTCGTTGAAATTGATGCCCAACTTCCTGAGCAAATTATCGTAGATGAAGTCCGTTTGCGTCAAATCTTATTAAATCTTGTCGGTAATGCTCTTAAATTTACTAAGCAAGGCTATGTTAAAATAAAGGTGAAATCAGAACCCTGTCAAACCGTTCAAGATAGTATTAATCTAACCATTAGTATTGAAGATACAGGAATTGGTATTGCTGAAAAAGATCAAGACAAAATCTTTAATGCCTTTACTCAAAGTGAAGGACAAAGCAACCGTAAATATGGGGGAACAGGGTTAGGATTAACCATTACACAACGATTAGTTAAAATCATGAAAGGTGAGGTTATTTTACAAACTAAACTAGGAGAAGGAAGCACCTTTATTCTACAATTTACAGAGATTAAAATGGATAATTCACCAAGAATTATCCCCGAATTGCTCTCTTTAGATGATGATCTCAACCAATTTGCACCGGTCAAAATTTTAGTGGTTGATGATATTGCTTCTAACCGTCAATTAATTGCCGGGTATTTTGCAGAAACTGCTCATCAATTGTTCTTTGCTAAGGATGGAAATCAAGCCTTACAACAGGTTAACAAATATTCTCCAGACTTGATTTTACTAGATTTAAAAATGCCTAACCTAGATGGATGGGAAGTAACTAAATTGTTGAAAGAAAACCCAACCACTCAAAATATTCCTATCATCATCTTAACAGCTTCTTGTAATATCCAAGAAAGTGAAGAATTAAGGCCTTTTGTTAAAAATATTCTACCAAAACCCGTTAGTCAGTCTCAATTATTCTTAGCGTTAAAGTCAATTTTAGCATCTCAAAAATCTCCATCTCCCATGATTAATTTATCTGAATTAGATGCCTTAGAATCATCTTTATTAGAACAACCCGGTGATTCATCTCTTAGTTTATCAGAACTTATCCAAGAACTTACGGTAGAAATTGAGCAAAATCTACCAACAATCAAGCAAAAAATGACCGTAGGAGACTTAGAAGGATTTGCTCAAAGACTGATGAGTTTAGGCCATCAATATCAGTGTACAATACTCTTAAATTATGCCCAACACCTACAACAACAACTTGACGATTTCAACTGGGAAAATATGCCCAGTACCATCAACAGTTTCAGTCAAATTTACCAAGACATTATTGAGCAAAGTAATTGATTATGAATACCATCATTGACCCCAGTAACTTCCTTCTCTTAATTGTGGATGATGTATCTGCTAATTTAAAAGTTTTACATGGAATTTTATCTTTAGAAGGCTATCAAATAAGTTTTGCCAACAATGGGAAACAAGCATTAGAAAGAGTTGAAAACATTGAGCCAGATCTCATTCTCTTGGATTTAATGATGCCTGAAATAGATGGATTTGAAGTAGCTGAGATTCTGGCTAAAAATCCCAAGTATCAGGATATTCCGATTATTTTTCTCACTGCTAGTCAGGAAAAAGAACACCTAACCCAAGCCTTTGAAAAAGGCGCAGTTGATTACATTACTAAACCTTTTAATAAACAAGAATTATTAGCTCGCATTAAAACTCATCTACAACTTAAGCATTATCGAGATTGTTTATCTTATCAAATACAACAAGAAAAATTAATCTCTCAAATTACCCTGGATATTTTAGGAGAGTTTAGTTTAGAAAATATTCTTAACAATACCGTCTTAGGGATGCAAAAACTTTTCCAAGCAAACCGAGTTATTATTGAGACTTGTCAAGGGGGAAAATATTGCCAAAAAGTTGCCGAAGTTATTCAAGATGGTTATGCTTCTTTATCCACTGAAATACTGAAAGATTGGGTCGAATTTGAGCCGATAAAAGCCCAGTCAATTCAAGTTCTTGATAGTCATCCCTCAGACAATCTTAACCCGCTACAAAAGAAACGCCTAACCCATTGGAATGTGAAAACGGAACTGATTGCATCTCTGATGATTCAAGATAAATTTTGCGGTGTTTTAATGATACATCATTGTGCTAATTCCTATCAATGGTCAGACTCATCCTTAAAATCTCTGCAGCAAATTATTCAACAAACTCAGATCGCAATTCAACAAGCAAAACTTTATCAAGAATTAGAAACAGTTAATCAACAATTAGAAAAACTTTATAAACAATCAGAAAAATTTTATAAACAATTAAAAAGTTTAGACTATTATGATGAACTAGCTCAAATTCCAAATCGTCGTCAATTTAATCTTTCTATTGAACAAGAATGGCTACGATTAAGAAGAGATCAACAGCCTTTATCTCTGATTATGTGTGATATTGACTTTTTTAAACAATATAATGATATTTATGGGCATCTACAGGCAGATGATTGTTTATACCAAATAGCGCAAACCCTCAAAAATACCATTAAAAGACCATCTGACATGGTTTGTCGTTATGGGGGAGAGGAATTTGCGGTTATTTTGCCTAATACCAATCAAAATGGTGCGCTCGAAGTCGCTAACTCAATTCAGACAGCTATTACTCAACATCAGATTGCTCATTCTCATTCTCCCATCGGATACATTACCCTGAGTATGGGATTAGCAACGATGATTCCTTCCATAGATACTAAATTTGAACAGTTAGTTCAAAACGCAGATGATGCTTTATTTCTGGCCAAAAAGCAAGGGCGTAATCAAATTGCTAACCTCAGTTCGATATAGGGTTATCAACGGTTTAGAGGAATGCTGCTAGGGCTTAATAGCGATCGCCATTAAAGATCACAGACAACGTAGGGGCATGGCAATACTGCTCGGTTAAGTCACAAACCCCAGTTATAGTGGGGGTTAGGGGTTGGGTGTTAGGGGTTGGGGATTAGGTTTGATTTTCCCTATCCCCTATCCCCTATCCCCTATCCCCAGTCGAGCCAGATAATTTTTGTTAACCGAGTAGTATTGAGGGGCATGGCATCGATAACATTTTGGAGTTAACAGATAATATTGCGATCGCCATGCCCTGATGTTTATAAATTTTAAATCTTTCCATGCGATCGCCAATATTATTGATGGAAGGAAACAATCAAGGCATGGCGTAGTTGACATCCTTGATACAATCACAAATATTACTGATGCCATGCCCCTACAGCAAGAATTAATCCATGAGTCGCACCTATCAAACCACAGGCCTCATATTAAAAGGAATGCCTTTTCAAGAAGCCGATCATTACTGTTAGTTATTAAGTTTTGTGTATTTTACTAACTAAAATAAATTAATTTGTTTTACCATGTTAGTTAGCGGTAAAGCGCCAAGTCGAAGGGAGTCGAGGTGTTGAAGTTTGAAAACACGGGCCAACAAACAAACAAATAGAATTTAGATCCGTTTGCGGTCGGTGCGCCCGTTAACGTTAAACAAACAGCCCAGTAATGGCGTTCTGGCGGGGACTATTACAGTCTAGTTAAGAGTCTATATGGGAATCCACTCGCATGAAAGGCAGTGGAGGTTCAAGTTAAGAAGAAAAGAATCTGAAGTCAGGATATTTCTTGACAAAAGATTGACTCTATTTGCATGAATTTTTAGCCAACTTTTTTAGGAGATTTTTAGGAAATGTTCAACAAATTACTAGGTCGTGGGAAGAAAGAGGAATTTTTCTTAGAATTAGATGAAGCCAAAGGTGTTCCCCCTGCGGAAGTAGCTGTTACTGAATCCAAGTCTGAAGCAGTTCAAGAAGAAACTTCTGAACCAGAAGGCGAGAAAAAAAGTAAGAAAACATCAGTTAAAAAAGCAGCAAAAAAAGAAGCCCCCAAAGCCGAAGTTGTTGCCCCAACTCCAGTTGTTGTTAAAAAACCAGAACCCACAGAAGTCGAATTTGCCACTAAATTTTTCATGGTTCCCACTTCTCGTCGTCTTCCCGGCCCTAGTTTAAATACGTTTAAAACAATGGCACGGGAAGTCAAAACCCGCCGAGGTTAATCTTGAGATACAAAGTTTAATTAACTGTTAAGTTTCGTTTTGCTTGTAGTCTAGAACCCCAGTTCTAGGCTATTTTTTATATGTTTAGTTTTTCCTTGATTATTTATGCAAATTCTTTTTTTACATCCCAATTTTCCCGCCCAATTTCGTCATCTGGCTACTGAGTTGGCTAAAAATCAGAAAAATAAGGTTGTCTTTGGCACCAAGCGCAAGGAAGGGCAGATTCAAGGGGTTGTAAAAGCTATCTATACCCCTTCCCGTGAAGCCCGTGCCGAAACTCATCATTATGTGCGACCCTTAGAAAATGCGGTATTACAGGGCCAGGCCGTTTATCGTATGGCGGAAGAATTGAGGGATCAAGGATTTGTCCCTGATGTCGTCTATGGCCATTCAGGATGGGGGCCTACCCTTTTCATCAAAGATATTTTTCCCAAAGCTGAATTATTATGCTTCTTTGAATGGTTTTATCACGCCCATGGAACGGATGCAGATTTTGATCCCACAGACCCCTTAAATCTTGACGATGAACCGCGAATTCGCATTAAAAATAGTCCTATTTTAACAGATTTATATAGTTGCGATCGCGGGTTATCTCCTACTTATTGGCAACGAGAACAATTCCCTCCAGAATTCCATTCTAAAATTACGGTGCGTCATGATGGGGTTGATACAGATTATTTTAAACCCATACCTGGGGCAAAATTAGTCTTAAAAGAGAACAAACTTGACTTATCGGAAATAGAAGAAATTGTCACTTATGTTGGGCGAGGAATGGAACCTTATCGGGGGTTTCCTCAGTTTATGGAAGCGGTTTCTATTTTATTAAAAAGACGACCAAATTGTCATGTGGTGATAGTAGGAGAAGATCGGGTGGCTTATGGGCGATCGCTACCGGATGGTAAAACTTATAAACAGTTGATGTTAGAAACATTTTCCTATGATTTATCCCGTCTTCATTTTACGGGATCTTTGCCCTATTCTGAATATTTAAAAGTGATACAAGCTTCTTCCGTTCATGTTTATTTAACCCGTCCTTTTGTCTTATCTTGGTCCATGTTAGAAGCCATGTCTACAGGTTGTATAATTCTGGGTTCAAATACGCCTCCGGTTCAGGAAGTGATCGAAGATGGGGTCAATGGTTTATTAGTAGATTTCTTTGCCGTTGATAGAATTGTTGAGCGTATTGAGGAAGTTTTAGATCATCCTGATAAAATGGCAGATTTACGAGTAAAAGCGAGGGAAACCGTGCAAGAAAGATATGCTTTAGCTAAGTTATTACCTGAGCATATTCAATGGATTTATAATCGTTAAACTAATCGGGATTGGTAAAATAACCAATCCCTAAAACAATGCCTTAACCTTCAGTTTTTGGTTGAAACTTTAAGGAAACCCCATTCATACAATACCGTTTTCCAGTTGGTTTAGGGCCATCACTAAAAACGTGACCCAAATGACCACCACAACGGCTACAATGAACTTCAGTTCTGGTCATAAAGAAAGAGCGATCTACTGTTGTTTCAATTGCTCCTTCAATGGGGTTAAAAAAGCTAGGCCAACCCGTTCCACTATCATATTTTGTATCAGAAGTAAACACAGGTTGTCCACATCCAGCACATTCATAAACCCCTTCACCATACTGTTTATCAAGGGGACTGGCTCCAGCCCTTTCTGTACCATGTTTACGCAAAACATTAAACTGTTCTGGGTCAAGAATTTCTTTCCATTCTTGTTCTGTTTTTGAAACTTCAAATTGTTTGTCTGAGGTTTTCATGACTGTTACTTTCCTGAAGTATATACGAATTTAAGCCTGTCAAAAATGATAGGTTTAACCCTATTAAGATTAGCGGGTTTAACGGTGTTAAACCCCGACAAAACACCTCTATCTTTCTTGTTCACAATTAACCAGGTTTTCCCTATTCTATATCAATTGTAGTAGGAGGAGCTTCCCCTTGACCCTTACTAGAAAGAGGTTTTCTGTAGTCCATATAAAAGCGATCGCGCCACAGGAAAAAGGTATCATAAGCGGTATTATCTGCTAACCCAGGAATGCCCTTACCTTTCAGAGCATCAGGAATGTCTAAATAGTCACCTCCAGGTTGTTTCAAAATAACACTTAATCCCGCAACCGCTAAATCAGCTAAAGTCGGTTCATCTCCCACCAAATAGGGACGATTTTGTAAAATAAGACTGAGGGCTTCTAAATCTTGTTTAAGGGCTTTTGTGGCTTCCTTAACAGCATCTGGGCCGAACCCTGCACCAGTTCCCAACATACTCAATAAATCCCCAGGGACTGCCCCTACTAAGGTTTTAAGAAAGTCAGGAACTTCTTTCGGTAACATAGAAGTACGGAAATTAGGGTTTTGATTTAATGCCCCAATAAAAGCAATTCTTCCCTTAATTCCGATAGATTCATCGGCCCATTCTTCAATCAATAAACATTGACCTCGTAATAAAGGATCAGTAGGAATAATGGGTTTTTCAGGATATTTTCTGTCTAAATAAAAGGCGATTTCCGTTGAATCAGTAACGATGGTATCTCCATCTTTTAAAACCGGAACTTGTCTTTGACCCGACATTTTATAAAGTTCTAGCTGTCCAATGCCTGGAGTAACTTCGATTTTGCGATACTCTAATCCTTTATAATCGAGAATCAATCGGACTTTCTCAGAATATTGAGAGACTTCAAATTGATATAATTCCAGCATCGGGCTTTCTCTCCTCAAGAAGAATAATAATCACTTTTTACTGTAACGTTTTTTAATGATTTTGCCACTAATTATTTTAAATCGAGAATCTTTGTAGAAAAATATGTTATAATACCAAAATAGATAAAATAAATAGCAATCAATCGTTTAAGAATCGGCAAGTTTTAAACCAAAATTTAGACTTTCCCTGTTCTGTCTAGTTCCCTAACTTCCCTAACATCATTGGAGGGCAAAAGGATGACAAAAGAGCGATCGCGGCGAAGAATCATTATTATGGGAGCAGCAGGCCGAGACTTTCATAATTTTAACCAAGTTTATCGTCAAAATCCAGAAGTAGAAGTCATTGCCTTTACTGCTGCCCAAATATCAGGCATTGCTAACCGTTCCTATCCTCCCATTTTAGCGGGTTCTCTCTATCCCCAGGGCATTCCTATTGTCGATGAAACCCAATTAGAAACCCTCTGTCAAGAAGAAAACATCGATCAAGTCATCTTTGCTTACAGTGATGTCACCCATAGTCAAGTGATGCACATTGCCTCTCGCGCTTTAGTGGCCGGGGCTGACTTTTTATTATTAGGGCCCGAACATACCATGTTAACCGCTAAAGTTCCGGTGATCGCCGTTTCTGCGGTGCGAACAGGTTGCGGGAAATCTCAAACCACTCGCTGGTTATCTAAATTATTGCGACAAAAAGGCCTAAAAGTCGCTATTATCCGTCATCCTATGCCCTACGGTGACTTAGAAAAACAAAGGGTGCAACGCTTCACCACCTTAGAAGACTTAACCCAGGCGAATTGTACCATTGAAGAACGGGAAGAATACGAACCCCATTTGGTTGTTGGTAACATCGTCTATGCCGGGGTAGACTATGAACTGATCGTTAAACAAGCCCAAGAGGAAGCTGATATCATTGTTTGGGATGGAGGAAATAACGATTTTCCCTTCATTCGTCCTGATTTACACATTGTTTTAGTTGACCCCTTGCGGCCTGGAAACGAAACCACTCATCATCCAGGGGAAGTGGTGTTACGCATGGCTGATGTTGTGATTATTGCCAAAGTAGACGCGGCCGCTGATGCTGATATTCAACAGGTAAGGGAAACGGTACAACGGGTTAACCCCAAAGCCCTAATTATTCGGGGTAAATCGCCCATTACCTTAGAAAATCCCGAATTAGTACGCGATCGCCGAGTTTTAGTGGTAGAAGATGGCCCCACTACTACCCATGGGGGAATGGCCTACGGGGCCGGTTATATTGCAGCAACTCGGGCCCATGCAGCAGAAATTGTTGATCCTCGTCCCTATGCAGTGGCTGAAATTGCGAAAATTTATGAAAAATACCCGCACATTGGGGCAGTATTACCTGCTATGGGCTATTTTCCCGCCCAATTAAAAGCTTTAGAGGATACCATTAATCGTGCAGAGGTTGATGTCGTTATTGCTGCTACACCCAGTAATTTAGGGGCATTAATTCAAGTCAATAAACCGATCATTCGGGCCCGTTATGAATTTGCTGAGGCCGAAACCCCAGGGTTAGGCGATCGCATTGAACAATTTTTGACTGAGTATAAATAACTATTGCGAGTCTGGTATGGTTTTTGGGAAAACGGCGATCGCCCAAAAACCAATTCTCTGTAACAAATTGTAAAATTGAAAGGTAAATTTAGAGAAAGTGTCTCTCAAGCTATGTTATTACGGCCTGAACAACGAGAAAAACTCGATCCCACCAATGATCAAGATTTTTATGCCTTTCCCCGTTTTGTCACTCATGTTGATGAAGGGTTTATTGACCAATTAACGAGTCTTTATCGGGAACGTTTGCAACCCCAAACCCGTATTTTAGACTTAATGAGTAGTTGGGTGTCTCATCTTCCTGATGACATAGAATTTTCCCATATAGAAGGCCATGGAATGAATCAACAAGAGTTGGACAAAAATCCTCGTCTCGATCATTATTTTGTCCAAGATCTCAATGATAATCCTAAATTACCTTTAAATAATGCTGATTTTGATGCCGTATTAATTGCAGTTTCTGTCCAATATTTACAGTATCCTGAAGCCATTTTTACAGAAATTCATCGCATTCTTAAGCCTGGTGGTATTGTAATTATTAGTTTTTCTAATCGGATGTTTTATCAAAAGGCGATTACTATTTGGCGTGATGGCACTGATTTGAGTAGAATTCAATTAATTAAAGGGTATTTTCAAGCGGTTTCAGGATTTAATAAACCAGAAGTCATTAGTAATACGTCTCCCCTACCCAGTTTTTTACAAATATTAGGAATAATGGGGGCAGATCCCTTTTATGCTTTGATTAGCAGCAAACAATAATCAAAATCAGATCAAGATAAAACTCAATTTGAAATATTTCTATACAACCCAGTATTGAGGCATTTATGAGAATTAAAAGTTTATTTTTGTTTCTTTTTGGGAATTATCTTGATTTTGACTAAATAGTAAACTCTCAAAAAATTTTAAGTTTTATAACGTTCCTTGATTAAACCCTCAAACAACGTTATATATTAGATCAAGAATAGATAAATATAGTGATTAAGATTTGGTTAAAAAAACAACGGATTTAGAGATTAATGCGCGATAACAAATGAAAGAGAGTAATTAAAGTGATTTCGAGATAATTTTCCAGTTTTCCGTGGCTTTACCTATCAAATTAGTGGAGAAATCTTAGATGAGTAGTCAAACCCTGATTCCAAACTTCCCTTTATCCTATATTTCTATTTCCTCACAAGTCATTGATGAAATTAAAAAAGAACCAATGAGAGACATAAATTTGTTAAATAAGATACAAATTCCTTGGTGGATTATGATTCATACAAATGTTCCTGAATGTACTTATTATTTTGGCCCTTTTGACAACTTAGAAGAAGCAAATCATGCTCAATTGGGCTATATTGAAGACTTACGCCAAGAAAATGCTCAAGATCTACAAGTTGTTATCAAACAGTGTCAACCCACAAATTTAACTATCATGAACGAATAAATCATGTAGAATAAAAAGGTTGTATTCGGTAACACAGGCAGTGATTGAACGTTATACCCTGCCCGAAATGGGCCAACTCTGGACAGATAGTTATAAGTTGAAAACCTGGCTACAAGTAGAAATTGCTGTCTGTGAAGCACAAGCCGAATTAGGATATATTCCCAAAGACGCGGTAGAAGAAATCAAAGCCAAAGCTAATTTTGACCCCCAACGGGTACTAGAAATTGAAGCGGAAGTGCGTCATGATGTAATTGCTTTCCTGACCAATGTTAACGAATATGTGGGAGATGCTGGCCGTTACATTCATTTGGGTTTAACCAGTTCGGATGTTCTAGATACAGCCCTAGCTTTGCAGATGGTGGCTAGTCTCAATCTGATTTTAGAACAGCTAGAAGACCTGATCAAAGCCATCCGTTATCAGGCGCAACAACATCGTAACACGGTAATGGTGGGGCGATCGCATGGTATCCATGCGGAACCGATCACCTTTGGCTTTAAATTGGCCGGATGGTTAGCGGAAGTCTTGCGGAACCGTGAACGGTTAGTTAATTTACGGCAGTCGATCTCTGTGGGCAAAATATCAGGGGCCGTGGGAACCTATGCTAATGTTGACCCCAGAGTAGAAGTTTTGTCCTGTCAGTATTTAGGCCTTGAACCAGATCTTGCTTCAACTCAAGTTATTTCCCGCGATCGCCATGCAGAATTTGTGCAACAATTAGCCTTATTAGCTGCATCTTTAGAACGGTTTGCCGTAGAAATTCGTAATTTACAACGGACGGATGTTTTAGAGGTCGAAGAATACTTTTCTAAGGGACAAAAAGGGTCTTCTGCGATGCCTCATAAACGTAACCCGATTCGTTCTGAAAGGTTAACAGGCATAGCGCGTATTATTAGAGGATATACGGTAGGGGCTTTAGAAAACGTTGCTTTGTGGCATGAAAGAGACATTTCTCATAGTTCTGTAGAAAGGGTGATGTTACCAGATACTTGCATTTTGACCCATTTTATGTTAAAAGAAACCACCGATTTAATTAAAAATTTATTGGTGTATCCTGAAAACATGAAACGGAATATGAATGTTTATGGTGGGGTCATATTTAGTCAACGGGTGTTATTATCTTTAGTGGAGAAAGGCATGAGTCGAGAAGAAGCTTATCGGGTGGTGCAAAAATGCGCCCATGAAGCTTGGAATAAAGATGATGGTAATTTTCATGATTTAATTAGGAAAGATGCCCAAGTGACTCAATATTTGTCATCTGAAGATATTGAAAAATGTTTTGATCCTCAACATCATTTACAAAATTTAGATAACATTTATCAACGGTTAGGAATTTAATAAATGCGGCTCTCCCGACATCATGGGGAAAAATGTTTGTCTATGTTACATTAGGGGCGCAAGCGTTGCGCCCCTACAGTGGGATAAATTTCGTTTTTGTAGGGGCTTTATGTTATTAACATTAAACCAATTAAAAATACCGCCTGGCGATCGCTTATTATTAACCTCTTTAAATTGGCAAGATTATGAACAAATCTTAGAAGAATTAGGAGAACATAGAGCAATTCGTTTATGTTATAGCCAGGGAACTTTAGAAGTCATGACTCCTCTTTTTATTCATGAAAACACTAAGGTTTTAATAGGAGATTTAGTTAAAGTTCTTCTTGATGAATTAGACTTAGATTATGAAGCCGCAGGGTCAACAACTTTTAAGCATAAAAGAATGGAGCAAGGAGTCGAACCGGATGAATCTTTTTATATTGATAATTGTAGCAAAATCAGAGGAAAAACACGCATTGATTTAGAAATTGATCCACCCCCAGATTTAGCAATTGAAATTGATATAACTAATCGGACTTTATTTAATAACTATGAAGCTTTAGGGGTTCCTGAATTATGGCGATATAATGGAAAGAGATTGCAAATTAATATTTTGCAAGGAAAGAAATATATTACTAGCAATGAAAGCTCAATATTTCCTCAATTTAATCTCGTTGAAAAAATTCCAGAAACCTTACAATCTGCCCAAAAAATAGGGAGTGCCAAAGCATTAAAACAGTTTAGGATCTGGGTTCAACAAATAATTAATCACTAAATCGGTAATTTATTGTAAAATAGGAGATCGTGATTAAAAGTATAATTAAGTCTAAGGAGTAGGAACAATGCCCAAACGAGTTCAAGTCGTATTGAATCAACCCATCAATAAATTAGGGAAAATTGGCGATCTTGTGGAAGTAGCCCCAGGATATGCGAGAAATTACCTCATTCCCCAAAAATTAGGGGTTATGGCGACAGCAGGTATTCTCAAACAGGTTGAACAACGCAGAGCAAAAGAAAGAGAGCGTCTCTTAGCCGAAAAACAAGAAGCACAATCACGGAAAACCGCACTGGAAACCATTGGACGCTTCATCATTCGCAAGCAAGTTGGGGAAGGGGAATCCATTTTTGGTACTGTTACCCACCAAGATGTAGCTGATGCGATTCAAACAGCGACTAACCAAGAAGTAGATCGTCGTGGCATTATCTTACCCGAAATTAGTCAAACTGGGTTCTATAAAGCTACCATTAAACTTCATCCTGAAGTGACTGCTCAAGTGGAAATTCAAGTTGCACCTCTCTAGAATATTGAGGATTTTTGATTGTGCATACTTAAGCTAAAGCGCATTTAAAATGCGTTTTAGCCAGGCCAAAAGCACTTAAAAAGAAATATTATCTCCTTTGATTAGATCATTGATATTAACAAGCAAGATGCTTGTGTTACCGATAAAAAGGAACAACATCATGAAAACGGCTAATATCAATGTAATACTTACCGTCAGGCGATCGCTTGAAAATATCAACCAATTTCTGATCCCATAAAATTTGTTGATGACCATAAAAATAACGGGCATGAATAGTTTGAGAAAAGGTTTCATCAAGTCCCGTTAATGTCACCCAAAGTTCTGTTTCTTCTTCTGCTAATAACTCAGAAGATGTCCCAAATAACGGACTATTTTCATCAATGGGGTGCATTATTTGCCAACTTAATCCAAAAATTGGAGTCTGCGATCGCAACAATTCAAGGTCATAAAAACGACGCATATAATGACCTTCACTACTGATTTCATTACGAACTAAACTAACGCGAATTTGCGCCTCTAAAATTTTATTTTCTCGTTGGTTAGCTGCACGAAATATCAGAGTAGGAACCCCATTAAAAGGACAAATAACTGCCACTTGACTAAACAAAACCCTAGCAGTGGGACGAGAAAACCTGGCAAACATTAACCCTGTTAAAATAGTTAATAATAATAGTCCTGTCCATACTTCTAAGGTAACTACCATTTGAGCATAGAGGGTTTCAGGATACATTGAACCATAACCCACAGTAGATAGGGTTTGAATGCTAAAGAAAAAAGCATCTTTAAATGAGCCTGGTTTCGCGTTAACAATACCTTCTCCTGTGGTTAAATAAGCACAAGCAAAGATAATATTAATCACTAAATAAAAAATAGTAGTTAATAGCAAAAATCTTGGCCAAGAAAGGGCTAATAACCAATGATATAAATCACTTCTTGCTGGATGAAGCAAATCGACTTGTTGTAGCGGGTTTTTCCGTTTTATTGGTTTTAAAGAAGGTTTGTTTCGGGAAAAACGGGGATCTCCTCGAAATAAGAATTTTTGGGGTTTAAAGTTTTTCATTATACTGTTTCTTTGATAGGATTTGAGTAAAGAAAATTTGGATTATTCGCTGAACTATTCTCCATAATGGGTTTTGGCACGATGAATATATATTAACCTCTGTTTGTCATCAATTGTATAAAGAACTCTATCTTTATAATTTAAACGAATTGAATAGAAACCAGCTAAATCTCCTACTAACTTTTTACCGTCATAGGGGTTAACACTAATCATCTCTTGAATTATTTTCTTGAGTTTTTTCTTGAGTTTGATTGTCAGTTTGTCTACATCTTTTTTTGCCTCTTTAGTAAAGCGAACTTCATACACCATCAATCAATATCTCCCAATACTTCATCTAGGGAATAGGTGTCATTTTTGGCAATTTGTTGTAAGGATCTTTGTAAGCTTTCTCTTAAGTCTGGAATAGAAAGTAATTCGATGGTTTCTTGGAGACTTTCATAACTTTTTTGAGAAATGAGAATTGCAGAATCTTGTTGACTTTCTATTTCATATACTTTATTTTCTTCGATAACAGATTTGACGAGGTTCATCAAATCTTCTGAGAGATGGGTAATTTTTAGCTTTTCCATCATGTAAAGTGCTACTGCTGGTTAAATGTATCCAATAACATCATATCGTTTTGTGGTTCATCACTCCAAAATTCTCCTTGAGGAAAGATTATCTCCTCTTTGGGGGATGTATTGGTAGAGGATGGGGTTCGAGTAATAGTCATAGTTATCTCCTATGAGTAATAGCAATTTAACTATCATAGAAATAGGAATAAAGCTCTGATTCAGGAATATATTGAGTAGCTTGTTTAAAAATACTATAGCAAGTTCCTGTGTCAAGTTGTCTATGATTCGGAATAGTTAGGGTTTCTTTTCTCTCTGTTGTCAGACGGCGTAATTTAATATGACTTCCCTTTTGACTATAAATCTCAAAACCAAATTTGGCTAAAATTTTAATTACATCTGAACCTGATAATCGTTTTAATTTAGGCATAGTCAGGTTCTAACTCAAAAATAATTGATAAAGCTGGTTTTTCCACTAATCCAAATTGTTTAGGATCTTCATCTTCTAAATGTAATAATACTGCTTCTTGGAGATGATTAACCACTTCATCTAAAGTTTCTCCCTGGGTTACTACGGCAATTTCAACGCATTCTGCTACATAACCCGATTCATTACCTACACGAATTTTAGCAGTAATTTTAGGATTGAGAGGGACAACCGCAGAAGATGGGGTTTGAGTCAGGGTCATAGTTGTTTTTTATGATTATTAATTATTGATATTTAATTATATCAACTAAACAGAGGTTGACTCTTAACCCCTTATTGACTGTATTTTCTGATATTTCCGTATAATCGCTTAAATTATATTAATTTTCCAGAAAATACTTGACTTTCCCCCCGTGTTACATTCGGTTGCAGATCATTATTTATGATTATTTTCGATAATTAAATTTGTAGGGGTTAACGGTGTTAACCCTTTTTTAACTTGATTAAACTTAGTAAATTTAGTCGGAATTAATGCCTAATTCTCTCAATTTTGCTGTTAATTCCTCTATCTTTTTCAAGGCTAATTCTTTTTGTTGACGTTCATATTCTTGTTGTTGTAAGGCTAATTCTTTTTGTTGACGTTCATATTCTTGTTGTTGTAAGGCTAACTCTTTTTGTTGACGTTCATATTCTTGTTGTTGTAAAGCTAACTCTTTTTGTTGTCTTTCCTGTAAATTGGCTTCTTCAGGTGTTGGTATTAATTCCCCATTAGGACTAAAATAACGTAATTTATCCTCATAGATTCCTAAATATAATCCTAATTGTTCACTCCATAAACAGCCATTTTCATTGGGTTTAATCTCTTGATATTTTCCACTAATTAAAGTAAAACCTTGAAATTCTAAACTATAAGGATCAAACCAAAAATAATCAGGAGTCCGAAAAGTATCTTGATAGATTTCTTTTTTTTCTTCCCTATCAGTTTTAGCGGTACTATCAGAGAGAATTTCAATAATTACATTAGGATATTTACCATCTTCTTGCCAGACTACCCAACTTTTACGGTTTTGGTTGCGGGTTGTTCCTAATACTACAAAAAAATCAGGGCCTCGGAAAAATTCTGATTTCTTCTGATTGGGACTATAATAAATCGTTAAATTCCCTGTGGCAAAGTAATCTTTTCTATCTTGCCATAGCCATTCTAAACATTTAATCAATAAAATAATCTGAGTCAGATGTAAATTGCTTTCCAATGGGGGTTCATCACTCCAAAACTCGCCTTGAGGGAAGATTATCTCATGTTTGGGTGGGGTATTAGTAGGGGATACGGTTTGAGTTATACTCATGGCTTTCTGCTGTGATTATCAATATTCTAATTCTGCAAGAGAATCTAGAAGACGTTGAGCATTTTTAGGACTCTTGAGTAAATAATTAGATTCTCATTTTTGTATTTCAAGTTTATACCCTTTTTGTATTTTTGGTAATTGTATCCAAAGAGAAATCATTAAAGTGGCCATAAGAGATGATTATTTTGCCAATAATAACCCGCGATCGCTAAGGGTAAAAATCCTAAAATAAATGCCATTAAAACCCCATTTCCCAAAATTGCGCCTTCTTTTAAACCAATGAAATAGCCTTCTAACATAAAAGCGGAAATAACCACACCGTATATTGAATCGAAGCATTACGTGAATCAAATGCGCTAAAATTACATTATATTCTAAATCTACTGTCAATTCTCAAGAAATAAATTAGAGGAAAAAAATGCCTAGTTATCCTGGACTTTCAAGTGAAGCATTTCGTCACCCCCTTGATAAACAAGCAGAACAAACTTTAAGAAGTGTTCCTGGTTTTGATCTCGTTGCTACTAGCTTCATGGAATATCTGTATGAACGACCTCAACAAATTTCTTTAATGGGTAATAGTATTAAAGTAGGGCCGCGGCAATATTCAACACTCTATGGCATTTTTCGAGAGACAGTTCATGACTTAGATATTAGTCCTGAACCCTTAATTTATGTCAGTCAAAATCCTGTAGCTAATGCTTATTCTTTGGGAAAACAACAACCTTATATTGTCTTAAATGCGGGATTATTAGACTTATCTGATGAAATCGAATTAAGAACCGTTGTTGCCCATGAATTAGGTCATATTAAATGTGAACATAGTGTTTTAATTCAGATGGCAATTTGGGCAATGGGGGCAGCATCTTTACTGGGAGAATTAACTTTAGGTTTGGGAAATATTATTACTACAGGATTAATTTTTGCTTTTTATGAATGGCGTAGAAAAGCCGAATTATCAGCAGATCGCGCCGCTTTATTAGTGATAGATGATCCTGAACCTATTTTTAGAATGATGATGAAAATGGCAGGAGGTAGTCATAAATATGCCCATGAATGTCATTTAGATGAGTTTTTAAAACAGGCAGAAAAATACAGAGAATTAGATGAAGATGATCTCAATCAACTCTATAAATTTTTGATTTATAATGGAGGAAATGGGGTCTTTTTATCCCATCCTTTCCCGGTTGATCGAGTTCATTATTTGCAAAATTGGGCTACTTCTAGAGAATATCAAGATATTCGCCAAGGCAATTATAAAAGGTCTGAAAAAAGCGGTTCTGTTAATGTTGATACGAATAGCGAAGCTGACAATTTACGCCGACAAATAGAACAACTTCAACAAGAAATTGAGAACTTAAAATCTCAAGATAATCAAACCTAAGTAATGCTCTTTTACCCTGCTTTAACTAAACATTGTCCAAGTTTTATCAATTATCAATTGG
This sequence comes from Crocosphaera sp. XPORK-15E, assembly GCF_034931425.1. Lineage (NCBI taxonomy): Bacteria > Bacillati > Cyanobacteriota > Cyanophyceae > Chroococcales > Aphanothecaceae > Crocosphaera > Crocosphaera sp. XPORK-15E. The sequence goes on along the minus strand of NZ_JAYGHQ010000007.1, from coordinate 71,611 downwards.
TGAATGTTCGAGAAACCACTCTTTGAGTGGAAACTGGCGATCGCGGGCCATGGCAAAACTCCCTCGCTCACACTTGTATATTCTGTCCAAAATTGTCTAATATTGTATAAGTTTGAGTCGGAGAGAAATTACCCATTGAGTTCAAACTGGCGATCGCAGGAAGGTCTAAAACTCCCTTTGAAAAAAGTCATTAGCTAAAAATACCTAAACTTTTTTCCTGAAGTCCCATACTTAAGCATTTTTTTATGTACCTTAAGAAAATGCTGTGTTTTTGGTGCAAATAATTTTGCTAGATTTATATTGGATTCCAAGAAGGCGGTTAATTTTTTGAAGTGGATAACAAAACCGTTCAAACCAATGACCAAATAGTAATCCTAACTTGTTTGGCCATGGTAAAACCCCTTCTACTCATGTTCACTTAATGTTCTTCAGGACTGTTTAAGATGTTAAACACTAACAAGCTTATAAATAGGCTCGGTTTAGCTGCCCAGAGAAGAAATCTAAAGTAAAGGTTAACAATGTCTGGTAAACATTGATAACTGTTTGGTTGATTATTTATTTTTTTGTTCCCAATTTGCTCTTCAATATAGCGTTTCTCTGAGTCATGAGATTCGGGTTCATTAGTTTCAACGCCTTATCTAACAAGGGTTGTACTTCTGGCTTCCGCTATAGTCTCTCTCAACCTATTTGGAGAGCAAGCCAAAAATTAGAGGCGAAGTTCCCCAATTAAACTTGCTTAGAGTTAGGGGTTCCAACTTCAACAACAGACTTAAGCTAAGACGCATTTTAAATGCTGTTTCTTAGCAAGGCACTCGTGCAAAAACACTCATGTTCACTGAGAGCATCCCAATTTTGCACGTCAACTATTTTAGTGTGCCTGAAACCATTGTCTGTCATGGCATTGGCTTATGTTTTGACAAAAATGGGATGCTCCTTAGTTCACTAAACTTCATTCAGGACTTTATTTCAGATGTTAAACGCCAACAAATTGACACAAACTTCTCTCGTTATCGGAGTAAGCGCCCTTGCTTCCTTAGTTAGTTCCATCGCCATTGCTCCCTCAGCACAAGCCGCCACTTTTCAGGGAAGAGTAAACCCAGGCGGTCTGTCCCTTGATGATCTTGGAACAGTTCCAGTTGAGATGATTACTTCGGTTATGCTTGATCGCGTCATATACGATAACTTTAATTTCGAGGCTGTATTCGTCGGTGATTCAGTTCTCATTAGTGATGCTGGAGGCGGACAAAGCTTCTTGAGGCTTTCACCGGATGGTGGTCAAGGCATGAGAGATGGCCAGTATTCCTATGATGTTGCAACTAAGTCTTTTGATGGTATTTTTGATGTCTTTACGGCAGTGGAACTTGACTCTGATGTCGTAGGGATTGGAACCGAATACAGTGTTATCAAAGCTGTTAACCCTAACAATGGCCTCCCGGAAAACCTAAGTTCAATTGATGGCGATCCTGATGGGCTTGGCTACGCAGAGAGTTTGAATGTTACTAAAATCAAGATCACCGATATCCTTTCCAGTAATAGTGATACACTTCTGTCCGTAAACAACGCTTTCACGCAAGTACCTGGGCAGGAGGAGAGGTCAGTCCCCGAACCTGGAACCGTCCTCGGACTCCTCGTTATGGGTGGACTAGGTTTAGTTGCTAAGAGAAAAAAGCAAAAGTAAAAGCTATCAATGCCTGGTAAACATTGATAACTGTTTGGTTGATTATATCTTTATTGCTTCAACGTTGCTCCTCAATGGTCTCTCTCGACCTATTTGGGGAGCAACTCACAAAAACTTACTGGCGAAGTTCCCCAACTAAACTAGCTTGATAAAAAACCCCTAGTCAAATACTTGGTCAAATAATGACATTCTCTGAAATCTATTTTTTTTTAGCATTTTTACGAAAAATGGGATGCTCCCTGTTCACTTAACTTCATTCAGGACTTTATTCAGATGTTAAACACCAATAAATTGACACAAACTTCTCTCATTGTCGGAGTAAGCGCCATTGCTTCCTTAGTTAGTTCCATCGCCATTGCACCCTTAGCACAAGCCGCCACTTTTTCGGGAACTGTCAAGAACGCGACCACCATTACTGTGGGTGGAATTGACTATACTTCGATTATGCTCGACCGCGCCGTCTACGATAACTTTGGTTTCCAGAATATCTTCTTTGGTGATTCAGTTCTCATTAGTGATATTGGAGGTGAGGCACACTTCTTGAGGCTTTCACCTGCGGGTGGTGTGGGCGTGAGAAATGGCAATTATTCCTATGATGTTGCAACTAAGTTTGGTGATGTCTTCACCTCAGTCGCACTTGACGCTGATGTCACAGGGACTGGTGCCTACAAGGTTACTAAAGGTATTGACGATCTGGTGCCTAACAACACCGCCTCTTTGAACCTAGTATCAAATAATGGCAGTCCGACTGAGACTGGCCTCCCAGTGGGATCGAATATTACAAAATTCCACATCATCGATACCCTTGATAATAATGGTGATACACTTTTCTCCGTAAGCAACACTTTCACGCAGGTTCCCAGAACGACTACAGAGCAAGTCCCCGTCCCCGAACTCCCCGAACCTGGAACCCTCCTCGGACTCCTCGTTATGGGTGGACTTGGTTTAGCTGCTAAGAGAAAAAAGCGAAAGTAAAAGCTATCAACGTCTGGTAAACATTGATAACTGTTTGGTTGATTATATCTTTATAGCTTCAACGTTGCTCCTCAATAGACTCTCTCGACCTATTTGGGGAGCAACTCACAAAAACCTACTCGCGAAGTCCCCCAACTAAACCTGCTTATAGTTGGGGCTTCCAACTTCAACAAAAGACTTAGCATGGTCTTATTAGTCTTTGGAGTTCCCCGTTTGATGTCACTTGGCCTCTACTAGAAGAATTTAGTCTTGGTCTTGTACGGACATTTAAAGCAATAATCCCTTTACGCCCAATTAAGGGGGGTATAGCTGCTTTGTGTCCCACTAACTTCTTGTTTTTATGCCGAGACAGACGATATGGGGTTTTTTACACGCCGTTAACACTATAACACAAAGGTAGCATTAAGGAAAGATCTGTTCTCATTTTAAGATTTCATGACATTAAACCCCTTGCTCTGCAAGAGGGTAGGGGCAATTCATGAATTGCCCCTACAACATTAACTGTCCTTTTCTTTCCTCAAAATAACAGGATTTCTTCCTTCGGCTTTTGCTTGTTGAATTTCCTAGTCTCTATTAGCAAAGCTTAATTTTGTGTAATAACTTACCTCCTCTCAAAAAAGTTGTCGTTAAACTAGAGACTATCGAAGGAGCCAAGTAAAGCCTATGGTAACGCTGCTAGAAAATCCCTTTCGCGTTGGATTACGCCAAGAAAGAACCCCAGAACCCTTAATACTCGTTATTTTTGGGGCATCTGGCGACCTCACACAACGCAAACTCGTTCCTGCCCTCTACAAAATGAAACAGGAACGACGACTACCCCCCGAATTAACCGTCGTTGGGGTAGCCCGTCGAGATTGGAGTCATGACTATTTTAGAGAACAAATGCGTCAGGGAATCGAAGAATTTTCTGACGGCATTGGTAACGAAGAAATCTGGGCAGACTTTGCCGAGGGACTATACTACTGCTCCGGTAACATGGATGAAGCCGAGAGCTATCAAAAATTAAAAGTCTTTTTAGAAGAATTAGACGGTAAACGAGGAACCAGAGGCAACCGCGTCTTTTATCTTTCCGTTGCCCCTAATTTCTTCCCCCCTGGTATCAAACAACTAGGGGCCGCCGGGATGTTAAGCGATCCCCTGAAACATCGTATTGTCATTGAAAAACCCTTTGGAAAAGACCTCAGTTCCGCCCAGGTACTCAACCGTATTGTTCAAAAAGTTTGCAAAGAAGAACAAGTCTATCGCATTGACCACTATTTAGGTAAAGAAACTGTTCAAAACCTCTTAGTGTTCCGCTTTGCCAATGCTATTTTTGAACCCCTGTGGAACCGTCAATTTGTCGATCATGTGCAAATAACCGTTGCTGAAACCGTCGGGGTAGAAGATCGGGCCGGTTATTATGATCATTCTGGGGCCCTGCGGGATATGCTGCAAAACCACTTAATGCAGATATTCTGTTTAACTGCAATGGATGCTCCCAACGCCCTCAATGCTGATAGTATCCGTAATGAAAAAGTCAAGGTACTGCAAGCTACCCATTTAGCCGATATTCATAACTTGGAAAAATCAGCCATTCGGGGACAATATAAAGCAGGGTGGATGAAAGGCAAACCCGTCGCAGGTTATCTCGAAGAACCGGGGGTAGATCCCAACTCAAGCACTCCCACTTATGTGGCCATGAAATTGATGATCGATAACTGGCGATGGACAGGGGTTCCCTTCTATCTGAGAACAGGAAAACGCTTACCCAAAAAAGTTAGCGAGATCACCATTCAATTCAAAGATGTCCCCTTACACATTTTCCAATCAGCGGCCCATCAAAGCAGTCCGAATATCTTAAGTATGCGGATACAACCGAACGAAGGTATCGCGCTACGGTTTGAAGCCAAAATGCCAGGGTCAGAACTCCGCACCCGTACTGTAGAGATGGACTTTAATTATGGTTCCTCCTTTGGCATGACCAGTGCTGATGCTTATCATCGTCTGCTATTAGATGCCATGTTAGGGGATCAAACCCTGTTTACCCGTGCTGATGAGGTAGAAGAAGCTTGGCGCGTTGTAACCCCTGTTCTCTCCGCTTGGGATGGCCCGGCAGAACCCAATAGTGTTCCCCAATATGAAGCCGGAACTTGGGAACCCACAGAAGCCGAATTCTTGATTAACCGTGATGGTCGTCGTTGGCGACGTTTATAGATTCTGTAGGGGCTTAATAATATTAAGCCCCTACGGTGAAAAATCTGCACCGACAAATCCCAGTAACTCCCCCAAACAGCTATGACCACTCAAACTCCCCCTCTCGTTTCCTTACAAGACCCCAAAGATGTCTCTATTGATGTCATTGAGGCAGAATTACGCAGTATTTGGCAAAACTACAGCAATAATGAAGATGGTATTATCGCAACCCGCGCCACCACCTTCACCTTTATTGTTTATGAACCCGAACCCACTCAATATCTCTTAGCGGTTTTAGGCTTTTATACCGGCCCTATTGATGGTATTGCCGGGCCCCGTACCACCGCCGCTATTAAATCGGCTCAAAAAGCCTACGGACTGGAAATTACGGGCAAATCTAATCAAGCATTTATTGAAAAATTACAAGCAGAATTTGAGAAAGTCAAAGCAGAAGGTGAATTAAGCGATGCTCAACAAATGGTCGCTAAGGCATATTCTCCTGACTTAGAAGGAACAGGTGTTACGGATAGTATTGCTGCTTCTAACCCCTGCCGTATTATTACCCTTTGTCCCACTGTTGGCGAAGATGATGGGGTCAAAGTTCAGGTGTCCGCCTACTGTCCCATTAATAAGCGCAGTCAAAATACCCTAATCTGTTGTGAATATATTACCCTACGGGGAACTGCTGCCGCTTTAGAAAGAATTGGCGGTATTATCTCAGAATTGACCATTAGTGGACTGCCTACCTTTGTTTGGTGGAAAGCGAGTCCTCAACCCGAATATGGACTATTTAAACGCTTAGCCTCTCAAGGGGATACAGTTATTGTTGACTCTAGTACCTTTAGTAGTCCCGAAGAAAACCTTTTAGAAATTGGCCAAATGTTGGAACAGAATATTCCCCTGGCTGATTTAAACTGGGGAAGAATTGCCCCCTGGCAAGAGTTAACGGCGGCGGCTTTTGATCCTCCAGAACGTCGTGGTGCTGTTTTAGAGGTTGACCGCGTTACTATTGATTATGAACGGGGAAATGCTTCTCAAGCCTTGATGTATTTGGGATGGGTGGCCAGTCGTTTACAATGGCGGCCTGTTGCCTATGAATATGAAGGAGGGGACTATGATATTCGTCGCATTAAATTCCTCAACAATGAACAGAATACCATTGAGGCAGAATTAGCAGGTGTTCCTTTGGTAGACTGGGGAGACGTTTTAGGGGACTTAATTAGTCTTAAATTGAGTTCTACTAACCTACAAGCTGACTGTTGTACCGTGTTGTGTTCCGGGACTACCGGATGTATGCGTATGGAAGCATCTGGTGGGGCCCAAGCTTGTCGTATTGAACAAGTGACCTCTTTAGCGGATCAAAATACGGAACACCTATTAGGAAGACAACTGCAACGGTGGGGAACTGATCCTCTCTATGAGGAAAGTTTAAAAGTTACGATGGCTATCCTTAAATTAGCTAATAATAACTAATTAATTGTGATGATTTTAAGGGCGGGTTTTAAGGGTAAAATTACTTTTAAAACTCGTCTCTTTTGTTAATCATCAAGGGGACTTTTTAGCATATTTTTAGTTGAATAGTACGCCGAACTTGATTAAGGAAAGGAGATTCAGATGGAGAGTAAGAAAGTATTGACATTGATCTGTGATTTGGGGTAAACTCAGGACTGAAAATTAAGTTGCACATCGCGTTATTTATGGATACGGGAGCCGCTTTTGTCACCTATGTCCCAGCAGTATTTATTCCAATACTTTTGCTGACTTTCGCCTGGTCTCCCTGGGATAGATGGCGATTGATCGGTGCCGTGTTAGTCATCGTTTTCTTGGTTCTCCTTACAGTCGCTCGCTTACAACTGGGGAATTCGTTTTCCGTGACTGCTCAGGCCAAGAAACTTGTTACTACAGGGGTTTATTCACGAATCCGCCATCCCATTTACGTATTTTCCTCTGTAATTATCTTAGGTTTCGCTTTCTACTTTAAAGCTCCTTTGATCGCAGCCATCCTGATCATTATTCTTCCAATGCAGTTCTTTCGGGCTTGTCAAGAAGAAAGGGTTTTAATTCAGTCCTTTGGCGAAATCTATCTGGTTTATCGAAAGACAACTTGGTTCTAAAAGGTATTTTCTCTTTTCAAGGCTATCAACCAACCCAAAAGCATAAATACTGAAACATAGACGAGACGAAATATGTCAAACTACTCTCCAAAGCCAGATCCCGAACACTATAAAGATCGTGACGAATATCTTGGTGCTAAACGAAAATGGGATAAAAAAGAGCTAGAAGCAGAACTAGAAAGGGTTCAATCAGCTAGAGAAGTTGCTGCTAGTCCTTGGTTTCAGAAATTCAGTCTTTTTCTGGCTCATGTAGTTTTTTTTGCGATGCTTTCCGTACTCATATTTAGCGAAGAGCATCGTAGCGATTTTTTCAAAACTATCGCAGATCCAAATCCATTATGGAGTGTTGCAAAGGCGATAGGATATATTTTATTATTATACATCATGTGTCTACTTATTTCACCTATTCTAGTTTGGCTTATTATTGGTGGAATAATGATAGGGATTTTAATGTTGTTTCTTGGGATGTTATAGTGCGATCGCCGATCTTGTAGTGCGATCGCGGATCTTGTAGGTTGGGTTGAGGAACGAAACCCAACGAGCATAACCGAATAAATAGGCGATCGCCATCAGATGAGATTTTTGTTAAACTGTTATAGTGCGATCGCGGATCTTGTAGTGCGATCGCCGATCTTGTAGGTTGGGTTGAGGAACGAAACCCAACCAATAACCCATTATGTGACTATTCTATTATTAGTGCGATCGCCGATCTTGTAGGGTGCGTTAACTGAAAGTACGGCACCTAATTTATTGAGTTATAATTGTTGTTAGTATGTTCAGCGATCTTATAGAGAATATTTATGAAACAAGTAGAGTTACTAAAACAGCACATTGTGGAACTTGATGATGATTCCTTTTCAAAACTGCGAGACTGGTTGATCGAATTTGACCAAACCAGATGGGATAAAAAGCTCGAAGCTGACTCTAACTCAGGTAAACTCGATTTCTTGATTAACGAGGCACTAGCTGAACATAAAGCAGGAAAGACGAAAGACCTTTGAAACACAAAACTGCTTCAAGTTTCTGGACTTGCTACCAACGTCTTCCCTTAGAAATCCGTAATCTCGCTGACAAAAACTTTAAACTGTTAAAAACCGATCCTTCTCACCCATCATTACAATTCAAGAAAGTTGGCAAAGTTTGGTCTGTCCGTGTCGGTTCTCATTACCGCGCGGTCGCTACACCAATTGAAGGTGGTTTTCTTTGGATTTGGATTGGTACTCATGCACAATATGACAAGCTTTTGTGATAAGTGCGATCGCCGATCTTGTCGGAGATTTTAATTAAATGTAACGCACCTAATTGATTGAGTTATAATTGTCGTTAAAATGTGGGAATTAAAAGCTTATTAAAAGTAATATTATGAATTATACAATTGAAGTTGAACAAGAAGAAGACGGACGCTGGATTGCGGAAGTAGTAGATTTACCAGGTGTCATGGTTTATGGTCAAACCGTTGAAGAAGCAATAACACAAGTTCAAGCACTAGCATTACGAATCTTAGCAGATAATCTAGAAAATGGAAAAAATGTCTCATCAGAGTTAATTAACGTATCTTTTCAACCAGCATGAGTCAATGGAGATCAACAAAAGCTAAGCAATTATTAGCCGCATTACTGCAAATTGGTTGGAAGATTAAACGAGAAACAAAAGGATCTCATCGTATTCTTTCCCATCCTGACTGGCCAGACTTCGTTTTTGCCTTTCATGATAGAGAGGAGATAGGCCCCAAGATGCTGTCCCGTATTGCTAAAAAAACAGGTTTGCAACCTAAAGATCTGTAGTGCGGTCTGCTTCGCAGTGCCTTCGGCAACGCTGATCATGTCGGGTGCGTTAATGAAATGTAACGCACTTAATTTATTGGGTTCTAATTTTTATTAGAATATAGAAATTAAAATAATATCATGAACATCTCAGCTACATTGAATGAAATTAACGCTTTGAATCTTGAAGATAGTGCGATCGCCGATCTTGTAGGTTGGGTTGAGGAACGAAACCCAACAAATAACCCATTCTGTGACTATTATATGATTAGGCGTTGAGTTTTACTTTATATCACCCAATCTAAGTTTCTATTCTCCGCCGATATTAGCATCAAATATGAGCCGTTCCGAAGCACCCCACATCAAATCATAAACTCCCGCTTCAACATAACGGTGAAAACTGGAATACTGCCAATCTTTTGGCGCAAAGACTAATCCGTGATGAACAGGATTATAATGAATATATTCCAAATGATTAATAAAATCTTGATCATCTCTAATTTGATGCTCCCAAAAACGACGTTGCCAAATCGCTTTTTCTCCCTTTTGTTGTCGAGATAAAGTCATTTTACCTTGATGAGAAGCATGACAGTGACGGCTAAAATAACTTTTAATTAACCGCCAGCGAGTTGAAAAATCCGCATCATTGTCGGGCAATGTCCAAATAGAATGGAGATGATCTGGTAAAATGACAATCCCATCAATTTTAAAAGGATGTTGTTTAATGACGTATCGAAAAGCTTCCCTAAGTAAATCTATATTTTCAGATTCACGCAAAATAGGGCGACGATGGTGGATAACAACGGTAAAAAAATAGGTGGCTCCAGGTGTTTTTGCCCGTCGATATTGCATAATTTTAAGAAAAAAATTGATCAAATTTGTGTTTGGTGTTGGGTTTCGTCCCCTTCGACTACCGCTCAGGACAACGCCTCAACCCAACCTACATTTATATTATTAGGATCTTGTAGATTTTGTAGGGTGCGTTAATGAAATGTAACGAACCTTAATTTATGGGTATTTATTTTAATCAAATAGATCACTATGACTGCCTGTTCTAATTAAAATCAATTCAGTTTGTGTTCGGTGATAAATTAATAACCAATCTGGCTCAATATGACATTCGCAATAAGGAAACCAATTTCCTGTTAACTGATGATTACGATAACTCATCTCAAGATTATTACCCGATTGTAAAATATTAACAACTGCTTCAAGTTTATCTATATTTTTACCTCTTTTACTAGCTCGTTTTAAATCTTTTTTAAACTGATTTGTTGTAACAATCTTAAGCAATTTATACCTCTAAATCTTGACGAAGTTCAGCAAAATTATTATAAGTTTTTAAATTATCCTTCTCATTAATTTCTTCTATTGCCTTAATCGTTTCCTCGTTTAAACTTCTTTGAATAAAAGGAATGTCTTTTGTCATAGCAACTTGACGATAAAATAGTTCTATAGCCTCATTTTTTGTCATACCAAACTGCTCAAAAATAGCCTCAGCTATTGTTTTTATATCTGATTCAATGGAAATATTAATAGATTCTTGTTCTCGCATAATCTTAAGATGATGGTCATCCAACTAAAAACTAACTATAGCATGATTTTAGTGCGATCGCCGCTCTTGTAGGTTGGGTTGAGGAACGAAACCCAACAAATAACCCATTCTGAGACTATTATATGATTAGTGCGATCGCGGATCTTGTAGTGCGATCGCAGATCTTGTAGGTTGGGTTGAGGAACGAAACCCAACGAGCATAACCGAACAAATAGGCGATCGCCATCACATGAGATTTTTGTTAAACTGTTATAGTAAGTAATTCAAACCTTAGTATGAGATCAAATTATTTATGGATACTCCATTTACAGCAATTATTAAAAAAGATGGGGATTGGTGGATTGGATGGATCGAAGAAGTAAAGGGAGTCAACGCTCAGGAATCTACAAAAGAAGAACTTATTGAAAGTCTAAAAGAAGCCCTAAAAGACATTTTAGAGCTAAATCGAGAAGAAGCTCGCCAAGAAGCATCTGAAAATTACGAAGAAATTCTAATTACTCCATGAAGCGAAGTGATTTGATTCGACATCTTGAACAACATGGATGTGAGTTGCTCCGTGAAGGATCTCGACATTCTATCTGGTGGAAACCAGCAACAAAAGATAAAACCGCCATTCCTCGTCATAGAGAAATAAAAGAGTTTTTAGCCAAGAAAATTTGTAAAGATCTCGATATTCCATCACTATAACCAATGTGAGCGCCGACGAGCAAAATAGGACGACGATGGTGGATAACAACGGTAAAAAAATAGGTGGCTCCAGGTGTTTTTGCCCGTCGATATTGCATAATTGTAAGAAAAAAATTGATCAGATTTGCGTTCGGTGTTGGGTTTCGTCCCTCAACCCAACCTACATTTATATTATTAGGAGCTTGTAGATCTTGTAAGGTGTGTTAATGAAATGTAACGCACCTAATTTATTGGGTTATAATTTTTATTAAAATATAGAGAGTAAATAAATGAAAAAAAAATATGTTTACTGGCAAAATGATGATATGTGGTTAGGTTATCTTGAAGAATATCCTGATTACTGGACTCAAGGGGAAACCGAGGAGGAGTTAAGAGAAAACCTGCTCGATATTTATCATGAGTTAACTAATGGCACTATAAGCAATATTCGTAAAATAGCAGAACTTGAAGTATCGTGAAGCGAAGATATTTAATCAAACAGCTTGAGGCAATGGGCTGTGTATTTATTCGTCATGGTGGCAAACATGATTGGTACCAAAACCTAAAAACAAAGGTTTCTCAACCTATTCCTAGACACAGAGAAATTAAAGAACAGCTTGCAAAACATATTATCAAAATGCTAAGCGATAATGAAACTTAGTGCGGTCTGCTCCGCAGTGCGATCGGCAACGCCGACGAGTGTAGATTGGGTGATCGGAACTCAACCCAACGAGCATAACCGAACAAATCGGCGATCGCCTTTCATCAGGGTTGATGAGGAAGCAAGATAGTACAAAAAAACGTTATATAAGATATATTTGTACTGATTGATTGGGGATTGGCCAAAAAACTAACCGAAAGTAAGTTAATGTTAATATTAATTTCAAAATTTAATTTGTAGACTGCATGAGAATCTTAGTAACGGGCGGTGCTGGTTTCATCGGTTCCCACCTAATTGACCGATTAATGGAACAGAAACACGATGTTCTCTGTTTAGATAACTTCTACACTGGTCATAAGCGAAATCTTCTCAAGTGGATGGGAAATCCTTACTTTGAGTTGATTCGCCATGACATCACCGAACCGATTCGCTTAGAAGTAGATCAGATTTATCATCTGGCCTGTCCCGCTTCTCCCGTACATTATCAATTTAATCCCGTTAAAACGATTAAAACCAATGTTTTAGGGACATTGTATATGTTGGGATTAGCGAAACGGGTCAATGCGAGATTACTTTTAGCCTCTACTTCGGAAGTTTATGGTGATCCCGATGTCCATCCCCAACCCGAAGAATATCGAGGTAATGTGAACTGTACAGGGTTACGGGCCTGTTATGACGAAGGTAAACGGGTGGCTGAAACCTTAGCCTTTGAATATCATCGAGAACACAAAGTCGATATTCGTGTTGCTCGAATTTTTAATACTTATGGGCCACGAATGTTAGAAAATGACGGTCGTGTGGTGAGTAATTTTATTGTTCAAGCCTTGCAAGGAAAACCCTTAACCATTTACGGGGATGGTTCTCAAACTAGAAGTTTCTGCTATGTTTCTGACTTAGTAGAAGGATTAATGCGGCTCATGAATGGGGATTATATTGGGCCTGTGAACTTGGGAAATCCAGGAGAATATACTATTTTAGAGTTGGCTCAAATTATTCAAGGAATGATCAATCCTGATGCAGAATTAATTTTTAAACCCTTACCTGAAGATGATCCCAAACAAAGACAACCTGATATCACCAAAGCCAAAACCTATTTAGATTGGGAACCAACAATTCCTTTAAAAGAAGGGTTAGAATTGGCGATTAGTGATTTTCGAGAACGGGTATCATCAATCTAACTGTCGTGTTTTAATATTAACAAGAGGATAAAAAAATATGCGCGTTTGTGTCATTGGAACTGGTTATGTAGGCTTGGTTACGGGGGTTTGCTTAGCCCACATTGGTCATCATGTGATTTGTGTGGATAACAATGAAGAAAAAGTCAAATTAATGAAATCAGGTCAGTCCCCGATTTATGAACCTGGACTGTCAGAATTAATGCACAGTTCCACTGAATCGGGTAAATTAGAGTTTACATCTGATGTAGCCGCGGGGGTAGAACATGGAGAAATTCTCTTTATTGCCGTAGGGACTCCTGCCTTACCCACAGGGGAAAGTGATACCCGTTACGTTGAAGCTGTCGCCCGTGGTATCGGCGAGAATTTGCGTGGGGGTTACAAAGTTATTGTCAATAAATCAACCGTTCCCATTGGCTCTGGGGACTGGGTAAGAATGATTGTTCTTGACGGCTTAGCGAAACGTCAGGAAGCTAATTCAAGCGCAGAGTTTGATGTGGTGAGTAACCCAGAATTTTTACGGGAAGGCTCGGCAGTTTATGATACTTTTAACCCCGATCGCATTGTGTTAGGGAGTAATAGTGACAAAGCGATCGCCATGATGCAGCAACTCTATGCGCCTTTGGTAGAGCGTAAATTTGCTGAAAATATGACCCTTCCCCCTGTTCCCGTGGTGGTAACAGATTTAAACTCAGCCGAAATGATTAAATATGCGGCGAATGCTTTCTTAGCCACTAAGATTAGTTTTATTAACGAAGTTGCCAATGTTTGCGATCGCGTGGGTGCTGATGTTACCCAAGTCGCCAGAGGAATTGGGTTAGACTCCCGTATTGGCAATAAATTCCTGCAAGCGGGTATTGGTTGGGGGGGTTCTTGTTTTCCCAAAGATGTTTTAGCCTTAATTCATACAGCCAATGATTATGGTTATGAAACTGAGTTGTTGAATGCAGCAGTTCAAGTCAATCAACGGCAACGGTTAATTGCGGTAGAAAAGCTACAAAAAGAACTAAAAATTCTCAAAGGGAAAACAATTGGTTTGCTAGGGTTAACCTTTAAGCCTGATACAGATGATATGCGTGATGCACCCGCATTAATTATCATTGAACAACTAAATCGTTTAGGAGCAAAAGTTAAAGCTTATGACCCCATTGTCTCTCAATCAGGATTAAGTCATGGCTTATCAGGGGTAATTATTGAAACCAATCCTGAAATGTTAGCAGATAATTGTGATGCCTTAGTCTTAGTCACAGACTGGCAACAATTCCTCACTCTTGATTATGGCAAAATGGCTAAAGTAATGCTCAATCCTGTGATTATTGATGGTCGAAATTTCTTAGATCGTTCTAAACTGGAGCAAGCGGGTTTCAATTATGTTGGCATTGGCCGCTAGATTGTTCATAATCTCTAACAAACTCAATCCTTAAGATTACGGTTGTGAGCGTATCTTGTCGAACAAAGGGCGTATGCTATACGCCCCTACAAAAACGAAATTCATCCCACGGTAGGGGCGCAAGCCTTGCGCCCACAATGTAACATATTAAACAAAATTATTGGACTGAAGGAGGAAGGGTTTCAGTCCCCTTCCTTTAGGGTGTATCGTGTCGTCTTGCGATAAACTAGAAAAGTCTCAATATGTATTTAAGAGGACTCCTCTCTATTCATATTCCGGGTAATTTAGATCCAGTCTGCGCTGGTCATGAAGGCAACGCCGCCCCCCTTGTGGTACCACTTAAATTAAAAGTGAGTGCTAATCATTTGTCAAACCTAACTCTAAATAGCTCCTATGAAAAAAGACCTGACGCGTTATCGTAATATTGGCATCTTCGCCCATGTAGATGCGGGCAAGACAACCACCACCGAAAGAATTTTAAAACTAACAGGTAAGATTCATAAAATCGGTGAGGTGCATGAAGGTGCGGCCACAACAGATTTCATGGAACAAGAGCAGGAACGGGGGATCACCATTCAATCTGCTGCCACTAGCTGCTTCTGGAAAGACCACCAATTTAACATTATTGACACACCAGGCCACGTTGATTTTACCATTGAGGTCTATCGTTCTCTCAAGGTTTTAGACGGTGGGATTGGGGTTTTCTGTGGCTCAGGGGGCGTAGAACCCCAATCCGAAACCAACTGGCGTTATGCTAATGATTCTGAGGTAGCTCGGATTATCTATGTCAATAAAATGGATCGCACGGGAGCCGATTTCTTTAGCGTTGTCAAGCAAGTTAAAGATATTCTCGCGGCTAAACCCTTAGTCATGGTGTTGCCTATTGGCCTTGAAACGGAGTTTCGTGGGGTTGTGGACTTGCTTACCCGTAAAGCTTGGATTTGGGATGATTCTGGCGATCCCATGAACTACACAATTCAGGAAGTCCCCGCTGATATGGTGGATGATATGGAGTCCTATCGTGAGCAGTTAATTGAAACGGCGATCGAGCAAGATGACGAGATCATGGAAAAATATCTCGAAGGGGAAGAGCTAGAAATTGAGGAAATTCAGCGATGTATCCGTAAAGGAACCCGCGATCTCGCCTTTTTCCCTACCTATTGCGGTTCATCCTTCAAAAACAAAGGGGTGCAATTGGTACTCGATGCGGTTGTGGATTACTTGCCTAACCCCACAGAGGTTAAACCCCAACCAGAAGTCGATCTCGAAGGCAATGAGACGGGAACATTTGCCATTGTAGACCCAGAAAAACCCTTACGGGCCTTAGCCTTTAAGATCATGGATGATCGCTTTGGGGCCTTAACCTTCACCCGTTTGTATTCAGGAACCATCTCTAAAGGGGATACGATCCTGAACACCGCTACTGGCAAAACTGAGCGGATCAGTCGTTTAGTGGAAATGCACGCTAATTCCCGCGAAGAAATTGAGTCGGCCCAAGCAGGGGACATTATAGCCATTGTTGGCATGAAAAATGTCCAAACTGGTCATACTCTCTGTGATCCCAAGTTTCCCGCAACCCTAGAACCCATGGTCTTTCCTGACCCTGTGATCTCCATGTCGGTCTTTCCCAAGAAGAAAGGGGAAAATGAAAAGATGGGCATGGCTTTAAGTAAAATGGTTCAAGAAGATCCCTCTTTTTATGTAGAAACGGATCAAGAAAGTGGCGAAACCATTATTAAAGGGATGGGAGAATTACACCTAGATATTAAGGTTGACATTCTCAAACGTACCCACGGGGTTGAAGTAGAAGTAGGTAAACCCCAAGTTGCTTACCGTGAATCTATTACCAAAACTATCGCAGATAGTTACGTCCACAAGAAACAATCTGGGGGATCGGGTCAATTTGGTAAGATTGATTATATTGTTGAGCCTGGTGAACTCGGTAGTGGCTTCACCTTCGAGTCTAAGGTGACAGGGGGTAACGTTCCCAGAGAATACTGGCCCGCAGTTCAGAAAGGCTTTCAAGCAAGCATTGATAAGGGTGTTTTAGCTGGATTCCCTTGTGTAGATTTGAAGGTGACATTGACAGATGGGGGTTTTCACCCTGTTGACTCCTCGGCGATCGCCTTTGAAATTGCTGCGAGAGCGGGTTATCGTCAATCGATCCCCAAGGCGGGGCCTCAATTATTAGAACCGATCATGAATGTGGATGTGTTCACCCCTGAAGATTATATGGGGGATGTAATTGGGGATCTTAACCGTCGTCGTGGCATGATTAAGTCTCAGAATTCAACCCCAATGGGGGCGCGGATTAAGGCTGATGTGCCTTTGAGTGAGATGTTTGGCTATATTGGTGATTTACGGACGATGACCTCGGGCCGTGGTCAATTCTCTATGGAATTTTCTCACTACGCCCCTTGTCCTTCTAATGTGGCAGAAGAAGTGATTAAGGAAGCGAAAGAGCGTCAAGCGGCTTCTTAGGCTTGTTTCTGATGATAATTCTTTAAGGATTCCTGGCTGATTATAATTCGGCCAGGAATTTTTGTATACTGTCTAGATTGTTATTTTGATTAGTTATTTGGGCAATCTAAAAGTAGCCATCCTTTCAAAATGGAAATCCTCTGACAATGACTCAATGCTTGACCCCTAATTGTCTTGATTATAATCCTACCAGTCATTTTTTCTGTCAAAAGTGTGGCGCAACCCTTAGATTAGGAGATCGCTATCGTCCCATTAGTTTGATAGGAGAAGGTGCTTTTGGTCGCACATTTAAGGCGGTAGATGAACACCGTCTCAACACTCCTTGTGTCATCAAACAGTTTATTTTTACAGATCCTAATCCTAAAACCCTAGAAAAAGCAGTAGTATTATTCAAGCAAGAGGCACAAAGGCTTTTTGAATTGGGAAAACACCCACAGATTCCTGATTTATTCGCTTATTTTGAACAGGAAGGAAAATCTTATCTCATCCAAGAATTAGTTGATGGGGAAGATTTACTCAAAGTATTACAACAACAAACCTTATCAGAAACAGAAGTTAAACAATTTCTGCTTGATTTGCTCCCTGTATTGCAGTTTATCCACGAAAGAAATGTTATTCATCGAGATATTAAGCCAGATAATATAATTCGTGCTAAAGATGGCAAATTAGTCTTAATTGATTTTGGGGTATCTAAACAAATCAACGCCATAACAACAGTAGGAACAACCACCGGAACCCCTGGATATGCTTCACCGGAGCAAATGCGAGGAATGGTGTATCCTGCGAGTGATTTATATGGGTTAGGGGTAACAGCCATACGCTTATTAACTGGATGTATCCCCCAACAGCGCAATAATTCTCTGATAGACGAAATTTATAATCCCTTAGAGATGAAATGGGTGTGGCGAGACTATTTACAGCAACAGGGCAAAACCGTTAGTCCCACATTGGGCGAAATATTAGACAAATTAATCCAAGAGAAGGTTAAAAACCGATTTCAGTCAGCAGAGGAGGCTTTAAACGCTTTAAAAACAAACTCAATATCCGTAAACATTGGTTATCGATTTCTACAAAACATCTTTACAAAATTACAACAAACAACGGTTATTTCTCCTAATTCTGCTCCCAAGGAAAGCCAAACTGTTCAAAATCCTCTATATCAACCTCCTTCAAAACCTCAACCAACGATTATTGTTGGAAACTCTCCTCAACCAGTAACCACTCAACCTCAACGGAGCAATTTGGGATTTTCTGCCAAAAATTCGGATTATCCCACTCAAACATTTTCCTATGAAACAGTAACAGTTAAGGTCACTGCATCAGGGATAGACTATGAACAAAAACAAGGAAAAGCCAACTATTTCACCGTCCACTTAGGTAATAGCGAAACACTGGACATGGTGGCAATTCCCCCAGGTAAATTTCTGATGGGTGCGCCAGAAAGCGAAGAAGAAAGTAAAAATTATGAACGTCCTCAACATTGGGTTACGCTTCAATCTTTTTATATGAGCAAATTCCCTATAACTCAGGGACAATATCAAGGGATTATGGGGGAAAATCCCTCACGTTTTAACGGACAAAATCAACCTGTTGAACGAGTCTCTTGGGATAATGCAATCAAATTTTGCGAGAAACTTAGTCAGAAGACTAGATTAAAGTTTAGTTTACCCAGTGAATCTCAATGGGAATATGCTTGTCGTGCAGGGACAACGACCCCTTTTTACTATGGAGAAACCATAACAACCGACCTCACTAACTATAATGGCAATTATGTTTATGGCAACGGGTTAAAAGGGGGTTATCGTAAAAAAACAACCGATGTACGAAGTTTTCCCCTTAATGCTTTTGGTTTATATGATATGCACGGGAATGTCTGGGAATGGTGTACAGATACTTGGCATGATGATTATCATAATGCCGTAAATAATGGCAGTGCATGGGTTAACCAAGAAAGTAGTAGATGTGTCATACGCGGAGGTAGCTGGGTCGATAATCCGAAAAATTGTCGTTCAGCAAGTCGAAACTACTTTGAACGGGAAAACTATTCTCACCACATCGGCTTTCGGGTGATCTGTCCCCTGAATATAACTAAAATTAGAACTTGATAGTGTTAGAGCAGGTTAAATATGCTAGATCAACGTGATTATACTCTGATCATCGACAAAAGCGGGAGTATGTCTACAGTAGACCCAGGTAAACAGCGAAGCCGATGGGATTTAATTCAAGAGTCTACCCTAGCCCTCGCTAGAAAGTGTGACTCACTAGACTCTGATGGTATTACTGTTTATGTATTTTCTGGAAAATTTCGCTGTTATGAAAACGTTAATGTTTCTAAAGTAGAGCAAATTTTCAAAGAGAATGAACCTGTAGGCGGTACAAATCTTACCTCTGTCTTGCAAGATGCCCTTAATAAATTTTTTCAGCGTAAACAAAATGGTCAAGCTAAAGCAGGAGAAACTATTTTAGTTGTTACTGATGGAGAACCAGATAATCGTTCCTCAGTAACTGAAATAATCATTGATGCAAGCAAGCGAATTGATGCTGATGAAGAGTTGGGAATTTCTTTTATTCAGATAGGAAATAACCTTGATGCTACCAAGTTTTTAAAGACCCTAGATGATCAACTTATGGATGTAGGAGCAAAATTCGATATTGTCGATACATTAACTTTTGATGAGATGGAAGATTTGACCCTAACGGAAGTGTTACTTAATGCTATTTACGATTAAACTGAATTACTGATATAGCAACCGCCAGGTTGCTTAGGACATCATCAACTATGATTTTAAGGGAATAGAGAACAGAAAAATGTCCTAACAGTCTTGGCGACTGCTATAAGTATCATTGGGTTAGCCACAGCCAGGGTTTAAGGTGTGGAAAAACCCAGGTTAAATGCGTCTAAGCTTAACTGTTAGAAAACCCACCTTCCGCTTTTAGCAAGGTGGGGTTCTTCGATCAACAGTTTTCCACTTGATTGAGTAAGGCGTGTAATTCTTCTCCTTCAAGCACTTCAGTCTTCAATAACTGTTGAGTTATCCTCTCTAATAACTCACGGTTTTGATTGAGAATGTCTAGAGCTTTTTTGTATTCTAAATCAACAATTTGTTTAACTTCTATATCAATAGCCTTAGCGGTTTCCTCACTCACCAGACGGCGCGGGTTAGCTGCTCCACCCCCTAAAAAACTGTTCTGTTGTCGTCTTTCATAAGCTAAGGGGCCCAGTACCTTACTCATACCATAAGCTGTGACCATTCGTTCCGCGATATCCGTGGCCCGTTGTAAATCATCAGAAGCCCCATTAGTCACATTACCAAAGACAATATCTTCCGCGGCCCGTCCCCCTAATAACATAGCAATTTGTTGACGGAATTCGGTTTCACTCATCAAAAAACGGTCTTCGGTGGGCATTTTTAAGGTATAACCCAAGGCAGATAAGCCCCGTGGCACGATGGAAATTTTCGAGACTTTCCCGCCACCAGGCATGACGGCCCCAATCAAAGCATGACCCACTTCATGATAGGCCACGACGGTTTTATCCTGATCGCTGAGGACACGGCTTTTCTTTTCTAACCCCGCGATCACCCGTTCGATCGCCTCTTTAAAATCCGCTTGGATCACAGATTCTCGTTGATTTCTCGCCGCTAATAAAGCCGCTTCATTCACTAAATTAGCTAAATCTGCCCCCGCAAAACCAGGGGTATGAGTGGCAATATCTTTCAGATTAACTTCTTCCCCTAATTGAACTTTGTGGGCATAAATTTCTAAAATCGCCAGTCTTCCCGATAAATCAGGGCGATCAACTAAAACTTGACGATCAAAGCGGCCTGGGCGTAATAGGGCAGGATCTAGGGTTTCTGGGCGGTTGGTGGCTGCTAAAACGATCACGGTGGCATCCCCCACGGCAAACCCGTCCATCTCGGTCAGGAGTTGATTTAAGGTTTGTTCCCGTTCATCGTTACTACCACTTAACCCATTACCCCCACTGCGAGATTTTCCGATCGCATCTAATTCATCAATAAAAATGATACAGGGGGCTTGTTTTTTGGCCTGATCAAATAAATCTCGGACTCTTGCGGCCCCTGTTCCCACAAATAATTCTACAAATTCTGAGGCCGAAATACTAAAAAAGGTAACTCCTGCTTCTCCCGCAACAGCTTTAGCCAGGAGGGTTTTGCCTGTACCTGGGGGGCCGACTAATAACACACCTTTGGGAATTCTCGCCCCAATACGACTGAAACGGTCGGGATTTTTGAGAAATTCGACAATTTCCACCAATTCTGTTTTAGCTTCTTCGGCCCCGGCCACATCAGCAAAAGTAATTCTCGCGTCTTCGCCTTCCACATACATTTTAGCTTTACTCTTACTGAAAGCTAATGATCCCCTGTCTTCATTGCGATAGAGTAGAAATTGCATAGCTAAGACTAGAATAATTGGGGGAACCACCCAGGCTAAGAGGGTACTAACCCAACTATTTTCGGCCGGTGGGGCCGCTTCAAAGATCACCCCTTTTTCTTGCAATAAGGTCGGTAAATTGGGATCATTGAGGGGAATGGTAGCTAAGACTTCCCCTGGATTCATCGCCGTGTTAGATTTATCGGGAACTGAAGGGGTTTGTCCATGAAAGGGGTTACTAGAGTTCTTTGATTCGTCTAGGGAGCTTTCTGGTAACAATAGCAAATCATTGGTAGGAGATGGTAAGGATAATGATTTGAGTTGATAGAGGATCAAACGGTTTCCAATTTTGACTCTGGAGACTTTCCCTTCATCTACTTTTTTCAGGAATTCGCTGTAGGGTTGAATGGGGAGTTCATCAGAAGAACGATTAGTATAGGAATAGATTAAATAAATTAACAGTAGTACACCTGCGCCCATCAATAACAAGCTACTGACTGGGGGAAGACGGAGGAAGCGAGAGTTATTTTTTAGTCCCATCGTTCTTAGTTGCCTCGATTTTTATGACTTAAAATTACGATTAAAAAGGTCATTGTATATAGTTTAACTATTATCTCATAGTATAGCTCCCACAAAATGCTACTCATTGCTTTCTATTTTTGTTTCTAATGTGTCTAAGTTTGAGATTTGTGGTGGATGATTAAGATTCCATTGATCTTATTAACGATGTTCTATCTTCTTGATAACTTGTTGCATTCTTTCTTCACTCCAATCTTCAGGCTCAATAATAGCAATTGGAGGACGATGAGACATTCTATCTACATAAGCATAAAAGGCTTCTTTATCTTCTCTGTTTCCTAAAATATAAGCACGAAGTTCAGCATCAGTCATTAAGGGAAAATTTGGACGGTTCATCGAATTATTCTCCTGCCATTAGGGTCAATTTCTATTTCAATTTCTTCACCTGCTAAAATTATCAAATTGCCATTACGTTCATCAATTCGTACAAGATGAATACTTATATAAAAATTGGTAAGCAACAGTGAATCTTGAAATAAGGCTAAAAGTTGGGCTGACGTCGGCATTTTGATAAAGGTGATTTATCCTTTCCATTTTAGCATATCTGCTTTGCCTTTCATTTATTTTAGAGCCTTGACCAAGTTTTTTCTATGGTTATCAATCATTAAAAAAATGCTATAATGTTAAATCAAGTTATATCAATAAATATCAATTATGAAGTCTTTTGCTATTCGCTTAGAAAAAAATGGAACAATTACTGTTCCTCAAGCTATACAAGATAAACTCAATCTTTGTGAAGGAGATTTATTGAATTTAATAGAAATTGAGGATCTTATTTTGTTAACCTTAAAACAACCCAAAGTCCCTCAATTGTCTGACCAAATTACAAAGATTCGAGAAAAAGCTAATGTTACCCTGAATGATTTATTACAAGGATTAGACGACGAAAGGCAAACAATATACCAAGAAAAACAGTAAAATGAAGACGATTTTTGCTGATTCTAGTATCTTAATTGCTGGCGCGGCATCCAAAACAGGTGAAAGTCGAGCAGTATTGACAATGGCTGAAATTGGCTTATTTAAACTCCTTATTTCAGAACAAATTTTAGAAGAATGTCAGCGAAATCTTCATAAAAAAATTCCCTTAGCACTTCCCATTTTTAATGAACTTATCAGCCAGATAAATCTTAGTTATTTAGAGCAAGTTGAATATCTCAGAATAAAGATTCATGAAAGCGATTTAAAAGAATGGTGGGAAGCAATAAATCAAAATAAATAAGGTGCTATACACTTCGTTATAGCACCCTACAAGATCAGCGATCGCACTTTAAAAAAAATGCTATAATGAGAGCAGTTTATCAATATTAATGGTAAGTAATCATGTCATCTTTAGTCATCTCAGAACATATTGAAATTACTCCTGGTATCTGTGGCGGAAAACCTCGTATTGCTGGACATCGAATCAAAGTGCAAGATATTGTAATTTGGCATGAAAAAATGGGAATGTCACCAGATGAAATTATTTATCACCACCCTAGTATTACCCTAGCAGATGTTTATGCAGCCTTAGCCTATTACCATGACCATCGAGAAGAAATTAGACAACAAATTGAAGCAGGAGAAGCTTTTGCTCAACAATTACAAGGCGATAAACCATCTTTAATTCAAAAAATATTAAAGGGTAAAAATGTCAAATAAAATTAGATTTCATCTGGATGAAAGTGTCAATAATGCCATCGCAAACGGCTTGAGAATGCGAGGAATTGATGTGACAACTTCGCCAGAAGAAGGGCTAATTGGTACATCTGATGAAAGACAATTAGCTTATGCGTTGTCTCAACAACGAGTCATTTTTACCTTTGATGATGATTTTCTTAGTTTGGCTTCTATAGGAATAGAACATTGTGGTATTATTTATACTCACCAACAACGTCAGCCAATTGGAAAAATTATCAGTGATTTAGTCTTAATTTGGGAATGTTTAGAACCTCAATATATGTACAAAAACATTGAGTTTTTGTAGAGAATTAGATACAATAACAAATAAGGCGCGTTACATTTCATTAACGCACCCTACAAGATCAGCGATCGCACTACAAAATCAGCGATCGCACTACAATAGCAGCGATCGCACTACCATTTGTCTATGATTTGATTTGCAAAATCATAAAACTTTTTCCAGTATTTTCTTAGTGTCTCAAGAAATCTCTTGGGGTGATCTGACCCTATGATTCCACCAATAAAATCAAAGACTGACGAGTTTTCATTTAGAAAATCTATCACAGCATCAATAAGCTTTAAAATGGCTTTGGCAAATTTTTTCGCCGCTTCTTTTAATCCTCTCAATGCTTTTTGTATTCTTGTCCAAGAGTTGTCAGCAGTCCAACCACAAGATTTGCAAACTTTAGGATCATCTAATTTTGCACCACATTCTGGACAGTTTTTACCTTTGTTACCATATTCGTCCAGTTTTTTATTTATATCGGCTATTTGCTTCTCAATAGCTTCAAGCTGGCTCTTTTGTGCCGATAAATCCTCTAGTTTCCCCTTACAAGATGGATGCTTTTTTTCCAAATATTCCAAGCATTCGTCTATATATTCTAGGGAGTCTGCCGTTATCTCGATAAAAGCTTCGATAGTCTTTGGTTGTGAAAGCACGGAAATCTGTTGAGTAAGAGTAGCAAAATGCTCTTTTGTATATACTGTAGATACAGAGGGTCTACGCAACAGATCGTCTGTTACTTGCCTTTCCTCCGGTCCAAATTTATATTTACTAGTCATGTTTACCTTCCTTTACTTAGTAATAAATTTAACAATTTCGCTTTCCAAATTACCTACAGCTTTTGCGACGTTACTAGCATCTTCCACAGAAAAACCAGCTTTTTCTACTAGAAATGGTTGAATTACATCAGGAAGAAATTCAACTTTTATATGAAATAGATCAACTAGCTTTGCAAAGTTTTGAGCAGCTTTTATATAGTCTCCTTCATATAAGGCTTCCAGACCCTTTCCTAAAGCTTGTATTTTATCAGTACCCCAAACAACTCCTCCGACAATCAGTGATGACCCAAGTGCAATCCCTGTCACTCCTGCTAAAGTATTAGCAAAGCCTTGTGTGGTGATACTTTTTGCCACTATTGCTCCTGCTTTAGATGCCATTGCCCCTGTACCATGAGCAGCAATCCAATGTCCAATTGAGATCGCACCTTTTACGATAAGTGTTTCAAACAATACAAAAATCATGATAATTTACCTTTTTCTGAATTAGCTAAAATTTCGGACACATCTTCACTTGAGAACTTGTTTTTTAAGTTTCGTGTAAGATTTCTAGCAAAAATAATTTCACAGAGTAAGCTGACAACCAGCACAGCTACCATCTGTTGAACAAGTGGTAACCAAGAGAAAAAGATAATAGAAATTAAAATCTCAAGGCTAAATCTGAGAATTTTAGATGTCTGCAAACGTCTTAAAAACGAGGTTTCTTTCATATTTTGCCAAAAAATAGTGTGATTAGAGCTATAGTTAGTTTTTTATCTGTTTTGCTAAGTCATCTACCATCGTACTAAAGACTTCCAAAAATTGACAACCCCGAAAAACCTGATTTAAACGGTAATTTTTATTACAAAATCTTAAACAAAAAACGGAAAAGATCGGATGAAGTTCAGGTATAATACATAAAACTTTGATACCGTATAGTTTCCATGAGTGTAAATGAAGTGTTACAATTTGTAGATAAGCTGGTTTTTGAACAAACTGGCAAACATTTAGATGATGTTCAAAAGGCTGTAGTTGAGGGAAGTTGGCAAAAAGAAACTTATGATGATATTGCTAGGAAATGTCATGTAACTAAAAATCATGTGGGAGATGTGGGTTATCAGTTATGGCAACTATTATCTGAACAATTGGAAGAAGAAATTAATAAGCGTAATTTTCGTTCTACTATCGAAAGATTACAATTAACCTCATCACCAATTATTATACAAAATAACAATAAAAATAATAATCATAGTTTTAATTGTGGTTCACAAATATTGCCTAAAACAAAATATCAAGAAAACGACCTTAATAATAAAATAATCTATCATGATTTAACCCTCGCTCCTAAAATTATTAATTTTTATAATAGAGAAACTGAACTTACAAACTTATCTAATTGGACATTAAATCAAAATACTCGTTTAATTTCAGTCTTAGGATTATTGGGAATTGGTAAAACAACCTTAGTTAAAAGATTTATTGATCTAAACTTACAACAATTTGAAGTGATTATCTGGAGAAGTCTAAAATTCCCTAATTCTCTAAATTTACTACTTGATGATTTATTGAATATTTGTCAAGAAGATCCTAAAGATAGTATAAATAATAAACTTAGGCAATTATTAGATTTACTCATTGACAAAAAGTGTTTAATTATTCTAGATGACGTTCAAAATATTTTTATTAGTGGTCAACTTTCGGGACAATATCAAACTGAATATAAAGATTATCAAAACTTATTCAAGATGATCACAGAAGTTGAACATCAAAGTCATTTTATTTTAATGAGTCAAGAACAATGTCCAGAAATGCACTGTTTAGATGAAGAATTATATCCCATTAAATGCTTAGAGTTATTAGGAATGGAAAATATTAATATTCTCAAGAATAAAGGATTAAAAGATGAGGATAGATGGTTAGAATTAATAAATTTATATGAAGGTAATCCTTTTTACTTAAAAGATATTGCTATTTTAATCAAGGATGTATTTGATGGAAAAATTTCTGATTTTTTGTCCGAGAATAGCTTAGTTATTACTAAAAATATGCAATCTAATTTCAAGGAATTATTTAATAGATTATCTCCCGTAGAACAACAACTTATTTTAGAATTGAGTAAGTTTGATAATGCTGTATCTAGAGAAGATTTAAAACAAAATATAGATTTATCTTCAACAGATTTTATGAATAGTTTACAATCTTTACAACAACGCTATTTAGTGAAAAAAATCAATGAGGAGAAAATTTTATTTAATTTGTCTCCAGTTTTTAAGGAATATCTGAGAACTTGTTAAGTAGTCGGACAAAATTAAGGTGTAGGGTGGGCTTTGCCCACGAAAGTTTTCAAGCCTTGTCCTGTAAGAATTGTGGGCAAAGCCCACCCTACTCTATAACATCGTTTATTTATGTCCGACTACTTACTAAAATTGATTTATTGCTGACTCTTGATAATTTAGGCACTTAACACATCAAATGTGGTCAATAAACGAGGAGAAGTTTTAGGTAAGGGGAATTCTTCAAGATAGAGTTCAGTCGCTTCTTTAAGGTTTGCTAATGCTTCTTCTATCGTGTCTCCTTGACTGACGGTTCCCACCTCTGGACACTCAGCAACATAGACATCTTCTTCCCAATAGACAATAGCAGTAAAAGTTTTATTCATTGCATCTACGTTGCATAAATCATCAATTATAATTGTATTATAAAATATATGATAGTTTGAGGAGAAAATAAACAGGGTTTTGGTAAATCACATTAAACCACTCTATCCCACTCATAGAATAATTCCTATTGCTGAAACTTCCAATAATATCTAAAGTTGATCCCCACAGACCTGTAAGATTGTTTTAATACTTACCGTTATGTAAATTAGGAATATCTCACACATGACCGTTGCTACCACAATACCAGCATTTTGTCAAGGGATTCAGCATTTTGGTAATAAATTACCCAATTTTGAGCAGTATGCCACAGAAGCAGCCATTAAACCCGGAAATACTGCGATTACTTCTCCTAACGACTCTAACGCCGTCTTTCAAACCTTACTCGCTGCCGACGCATTACGCTACTTAACCCTGCATACTGCCGCCAGCAAAGCATCAGGACACCCTGGCGGTTTTGCCAGTATTGCCGACACTATCGCCGCTTTAGTGATGTTAGGCTACAAAAACATTATTACCGAAGTGGGACACCATGCCCCAGGCTTCTACAGTAATATGTTCTTAGACCGTTCCCTCGAAGATATGGGCATCACCACAGTCCAACAGATGGGCGAACGTTTCCGGGAGATGCACGGGCTTTTAGGACACCTTTCCGGTCAAATACCAGGACTTTTAAACCCGGCTGGCCCTCTCGGACAAGGACAACATTTTGCCATGGCCGGGGCCAAGTTACATCCGGGGGTACTTTTTCCCGTCACCATTGGAGATGGAGGTTTAGGGGAACCTTACATCATGAGTAGTTTTGGTCATTTTAACACCGCTTACCCTGACGCAACCAATTTCTTACCCATTTTAGTGTGGAATGGTTATTCTCAGGAACATCACAGCATGGTATCAACAAAAACCAATGCAGAAATGATTGCATATTGGCAAGGAAATGGCTTCAAAGAAGTTATTTTAGTCAATGCAAAAGACTATGATGATACTAACCAAACGGGAGAATATGTAGACAGTACCCAATTTTCTTTAGCCAAACGTCTCGCCTTTACTCAAGCAATTTTAGAAGCAACAGATAAAGCTGCTAAATCTGCATTAGGAGGCACATTAACTGTTCTTATTGTTAAACAACTTAAAGGGGCCGGAGTTCACAAACGGGGCGCACAATCTCATAATTTATATCCTGGGGATACATTAGAAAAAGACTACATTATTAGTGCCTTAAAAGAACGGGCTTTATCTCCTGAAGCTTGGCAACTTGTACGGACTAATTTTGAACGTTCTGCGGGTGGACCAGCGTCTCATCATGTAGTAACAGAAAAAGTGTTACCCTTACCAGAATTAGGTGAATTACCCTTCACTGAATATGAACTTCATGGGGATAAAAAAGTCGCCACTACTGCCATGGGTGAATTAGTGGTTCATGTGGGTAAAAAAGACCCCAATTTTGTCATCACTAATGCGGATGGTAATGCAGCATCTGGGATTAATAATATCAACATTGGTTTAAAAATTATTCATCCTACGGTTGATGATATTTATTATCAAGGGCCAGGGGGACAAGTTTATGAACCGTTAAGTGAAGATGCTTGTGCAGGTTTAGCTGTAGGTTTAGCATTATTTGGGGCCAGAACTTTATGGTGTTCTTATGAATCTTTTGCTATCAATGGTTTACCTATTTGGCAAACTGTTACTCAAGCAATGACAGAATTACGCCGTCCGACTCCTTCTACTATTACTTTATTTACTGCGGGGGCCTTAGAACAAGGGCGTAATGGTTGGACTCATCAACGGCCAGAAATTGAAAATTATTTCGCTGCAATGATGCGTAATGGGAATATTTTTCCTCTGTTTCCTTGTGATGCAAATAGCATTCAAGCTTGTTATGAATGGGCTTTACAAACGAAGAATAAAGGGATAACAATTACTGCCAGTAAATCACCCTTAGCTGTGCGGACAACTTTAGAACAAACCCGTCAAGGTTTGCAAGATGGGGGCATTATTTTACATGATAGTGAAGGTAAGAAAAAAGTTGTTTTTGCTGTCATTGGAGATATGACTTTAATTCCTGTATTTGATGCAGCTTTGCATTTAGAAGATGAAGGAATAGGGGTCAAAATTGTATCAGTAATTAACCCCCGTCGTTTATATCGTCCTCATGATGTTGCTTGGGAAACTTGCACCGAAAAAGATGGTCATTTTTTAGATGATCAAGGGTTTGAAAAAATGTTTGGTGGTGATGCCTTAATTGGGGTAACGGGTGGCACTTCTGCTATGTTAGAACCCTTAATGTTACGCAGTAATTGTAAACGGGATACTTTCGCTTGGAAGCGGGGAGAAACTGCTGCTAGTGCAGGGGAAATTATGGCCTTTAATGGGTTAACTGCTGAAGCTTTAAGTAAGCGGGCAACCGAGTTAGTAAAGTAGGATTATAATAGTAGGGTGGGCATTGCCCACCTTAATTATGATGTAGAATACAAGAATGACAATACAAAAATCAATAATGTCTAAAAAATGTTCAAGTTGTAAGAGGAGAAAAATTAAATGAGAATTGATCAACTTGACATCGAAAATTTTCGAGGATTTGAAAATATTAACAGCTTTAAGTTATCACCACAATTCACTGTATTTATTGGAGATAATTGTACAGGAAAAACCGCGTTATTAGATGCTTTGGCTGTTGGGATAGGAAGTTTATTTCTCGGTTTTAATGATGTTGACTCTCGGCATATAAGGGATGATGAAGTTCATAGAATAAGTTACATAAAAGGTCAAATACCTACCCTAGAACCCCAATATCCTGTCAAAATTTCTTGTGTAGGGTTAATTGACAATAACTATGCTGATTTATTGACTTATGAGTCACGTACACCTAATCTATTTACTAATACTCCTACTATTTCTTGGACAAGAGAATTAACAAGAAAAGGAGGAAGAACCACGCGAACAGATGCCAGTGATCTGATTGATTTTGCTAAAAAAATACAAAAAAAAGTTGACAAAGGAGAAGATATTATCCTTCCTGTAATTGCTTATTATGGCACAGGAAGACTGTGGCTACAAAAAAGAGAAAGGGTAGTAAAAACTTTGAAACCTGGTTCACGAATGACTGGTTATATTGATTGTTTAGATGCCGCATCTAATCAAAAGCTGATGTTAAGTTGGTTAAAAACAATGGAAATAGCACAAATCCAAAGAAATGAGCCAATGAGAGGTTTAAGAGCAGTAAAAGAAGCTATTGCTAATTGTGTTGATTATTGGAATATTGTCAAATATGATTTATTAGAAGATGATTTAATTATTACCTCAAAAAATGATGAATTTTTGCCTTTTCGTATGTTAAGTGATGGGGTTCGTAATATGTTGGCAATGGTTGCTGATATTGCTTATAGGACAGCAGTTTTAAATCCTCAATTAGAAGATAAAGCAGTGACGGAAACTCCTGGTATTGTTTTAATAGATGAAATTGATTTACATTTACACCCAAAATGGCAACGAAAAGTCGTTGATGATTTAAAAAGAACGTTTCCAAAAATACAATTTATTGCGACAACTCATTCCCCTTTTATTATACAATCTCTTAAAGAAGGAGAATTAATTAACTTAGATAAACCAGAAGAAATAGAAGAATATGAAAATAAAAGTATTGAAGATATTGGCGAAAATGTGATGGGAATTGAAAATATACAAAGAAGTGAAAGGTATCAAAAAATGATGGAAGTTGCAGAAAAATATTATAAGGTTCTCCAAGAAGCTAAAAGTACCAATTCTCAACAAGTCCAGGAATTAAAACAGAAACTAGATAAACTAATTGAACCTTATAGTGATGATGTTGCTTATCATGCTTTTTTAAAGATGGAACGTCAAGCAGCAGGGTTAGGAGATAGTCAAGAATGAGGCCAGTTATTCGAGGAGAAGCAAAAGACGAAAACACAGGTAATAGTATTAATTTTCAAAAGTATGGAGATGCTAAACCTTATCTCTTAGAGAATATAGGAGAATACTGCTCTTATTGTGAAAGAAAAGTCAATAATTTATTAGCTGTAGAACATATTAAACCCAAAGAATATTATCCTGCTCTTGAATTAGTCTGGGACAATTTTCTACTAGCTTGTACTAATTGTAATTCAATCAAAGGCCAAAAAACAATTAATTTATCTGACTATTTTTGGTGTGACCATGATAATACATTTCTGGCATTCACTTATGCCAATGGTTTGATAAAAATCAATGATAATTTAACTGAAACACAGAAAGAAATTTCCCAAAAAACGATTGAATTAACTGGACTTGATAGAGTTCCAGGACATCCCAATTATTCACGGAAAGATCAAAGATGGAAAGAGCGTCAAGATAAATGGGGAAAAGCACAAAGAGCTTATAATAATCTTCAAAAAAATGATATTGAAGAACAACGACAAACCATTATTGATCTTGCTTTAGAAAGTGGATTTTGGTCAATTTGGATGACTGTATTTCGTGATGACAAAGATATGCTTGAAAGATTTATCAAAGCTTTCCCAGGAACTTGTCAAGACTTTTTTGATCAAGATTTTAATGTAGTTCCTCGTCCTGGGGGTGCTTTGTAATTATCATTTATTACCAGCGAGTGAATATATTAATATCGTTAACTTATCAACTTAATGTGTTCTAAAAAAAACCCTAGTCAAAACTAGGGGAAACTTTAATAATTTAAGCCTAGTGACTTAAATGGAGCTTTAATGACCATTCACCTCGGTTTGAACCCTATTTTCAATGGGAATATAAGGGGAATTATGAGAACCGACATAAACTTGAGTGGGACGAAAAATGCGGTTAACAGCTAATTGTTCCTTCCAATGGGCCAACCATCCCGCAACCCTAGCGATCGCAAAAATTGGGGTAAACAAATCACTAGGAATGCCTAATTTGCGGTAAACTAAACCAGAGTAAAAGTCTACATTCGCATAAATACCTTTTTGGCCTAACAATTCTTCCACGACTTTTTCGACTTCTAAGGCAATTTGATAATAATCATCACGGCCTGTCTGTTCAAACAACTGTTCTGCTAAACTTTGTAAGATAGTTGCCCTGGGATCTTTAACCTTATAAACCCGGTGGCCAAATCCCATAATTTTGAGTTTATTCGCCACACAATTTTCGATATAAGGACGAACATTTTCCACCGAACCTATTTCTTCTAACATCTTTAACACTTCTTCATTGGCCCCCCCATGTAATGGGCCGGCCAATGTTCCCACGGCTGAAGCGACAACCGCATAGGGATCAGTTAAAGTAGAAGCAGTCACCATGGCCGAAAACGTAGAGGCATTCATGGTATGTTCTGCATGAAGGGTCAAACACACATCAAAAATCTTTGCCGCTAAGGGGTCGGGTTTTCTCTCTGTCAACATATAGAGAAAGTTAGCCGCATAACCAAGACTATCATTGGGTTGAACTGGATCATTTCCCCTCCGCATCTGATGAAACGCAGCAACCATCGTGGGAATTTTTGCCAACAGACGCACGACAGCTTGTGAAATGTATTCTGGGTTATCTAAGGCCCGACGGGAGTAAAATAGCCCTAAAGCTGCCGCTGAGGTTTGTAAAGCATCCATAGGGTGTCCCGTTTCAGGAAAACACTTCATCATGTCGCGGATACGGTATTTAATACGACGATGATAGAGAATTTCCGTTTCAAAGGCTTCTAATTCGTCTTTTGTTGGTAATTTATCCCAAATCAGTAAATAGGCGCATTCAAGGAAACTGCCTTTTTCCGCTAATTCTTTAATGGGAATGCCACGATATTCTAGGATACCTTCTTGTCCATCGACATAGCTAATACTAGACTTGGCAGCAGGTATATTTTCTAGCCCTGGTATATACTCACATACATTACTCATATTTAGTTCCCTGTAACGCCGCAACTTCACTTTATAGTCTGATTGTTAACCTATCCTAAAATCCGCTTCAATTCTTAAATTCCTCTATATAGTTTAAGATTCGGTCTTATCGTGATTTTACCATAACGGTTGCTGCTTAGGATACCCCAGCTTTTGAACAGTTTGGGATGACACAAAGTGAAGCTGTTGCATTATTTTATCATCAGATAGATGTAATCCTTTCTCAGTTACGACAAAAATAAGAAAAAAGTAATGGCGATAAATGTTTCTGAGATTATTTATATTAATTATTTAAGAATTCTTGTAATGCACTTTTATATTTATTTTTTAGCCGTTTAGAACTTAATCCTGCTTGTTGAATTCTTTTTAATAAGCTTGGTGAACAAGTATCTTTTGGAATTGGGCTATTAGGAGTAACAACTGTGCCTAATTCTTGACCATTCATTTCCCGTGCATATTGATAGTCGATAACAGACTCATGTCTGATAAATCTAGGGACATCTGCACCAGGTTTAAGAATACAAACAGTTTCGGATTTTCTTCGTTTAGTTGTTACATTGACGAACAAATATTTAGTTTCGGATGTTTTGGCAATAGCAATGTATAAATGTTGCTGATTAGGGGGTGTATCTATTAAAAATGCGTCTCCTAAATTAATGGAAATACTAGCCATTTAATGCCTCATCTAAATAATACTCTCGCGCCGCCTCCTGACGAATTTCTTCGATTTCTTCATCCGTTTTTCCAAGATATTTCAAAATTTCTTCAATATTAATAGGACTCCGAGAATCACCAGGATCTCGCCACTCTTTGAGATCATGAGTCCACTCAGCAACAGTAAAAGGATCAAGATGTCCAAATGTTTGATAAACTTCTCTGATTATTTCTTCTTCTTCTTCACAAAGTTCTTCATTACCTGGATCTTTTTTTAAATATACATAATGCTTATCATATCGAGGAGAGATAAACTCAGACCAAATATCCAAGGCATTATCTACAGATTGTCCTTTAATTAAATCATAAACTCCACTCAAAACTGGACCATATTTCATTGAAAAATAATGATCTCCTGTAATGGGTTCTTCTATCTGTTCCAATGCCATACGATCAGCAATATAAAGCATTTTAAGCAAGCCCAAATATTTCATAGGCTTACCATGTAGCTTTAATAACAGTGCTGCGGCTTCAACAGCTTTTTTAGGATGAAACCGAAACTCGATTGACATATTTACCCCGAAGGAACTTTTTCCTTAGTATATTTTTATTATAAACTCTGAATCTCACACTTCAGATAGATATACATAATAATATAAGGTGGACTAAAAAGCCCACCCTAACTAACAATTAAACCTTCTCCCTCAACTTATCTAAAACACTGGGATCAACCACCGTAGATTTATCTCCTACAATATCTTCACCCGCAGCAATTTGACGTAAAAAGCGTCGGACAATTTTACCCGATCGCGTTTTAGGAAGTGCCTCAGCAAATTGGATAGTACCCGGACGGGCGATCGCACCAATTTCAGTCACAACGTGCTGTTTTAACTCCTTCGCTAATTCATCACTAGCACTATAGTTATTTTCTAGGGTAACAAAGGCATAAATATCTTCCCCTTTAATCTCATGGGGAACCCCCACCACCGACGCTTCAGCAACGGCAGGATGGGACACTAAAGCCGATTCTAGCTCCATTGAACCCAAACGATGACCAGATATATTCATGACATCATCAACCCGCCCCATAATCCAAAAATAGCCGTCTTTGTCCCGACGCGCACTATCTCCGGCAAAATAAACGGGTTTACCTTCTACCGAGGTAATGGGTTCCCAATAGGTCTTTTGGAAGCGTTCAGGGTTATTATAAACCGTGCGTAACATACTGGGCCAGGGATGTTTAATCACTAAATATCCCCCTGCATTGTCGGGAACGGCGTTACCATCTTTATCCACTACGTCTGCGATAATGCCAGGGAAGGGACGAGTCGCTGATCCTGGTTTCGTGGTTGTGGCCCCAGGTAAAGGTGTAATCATCACGCCTCCTGTTTCCGTTTGCCACCAAGTATCGACAATGGGGCATTTTCCCCCCCCAATAACGCGGTGATACCACATCCAAGCTTCGGGGTTAATGGGTTCGCCAACGGTTCCTAATAAGCGCAAGGAAGACAGGTTACGGGCATTGGGAATATGTTCTCCCTGTTGAATAAAGCTACGAATAGCTGTGGGGGCAGTATAAAAGACGTTAACGCCGTATTTTTCCACCACATCCCAGAAACAACCAGGGTTTGAGGGACGGGGAACCCCTTCATACATTAAACTGGTGGCCCCATTAGATAAAGGGCCATAAACAATATAACTATGTCCTGTGATCCAACCTACATCAGCCGTACACCAATAAACATCCGTATCTTTGAGATCAAAAATCCATTTTGTGGTCATGTGGGTGTAAAGGTTATAACCACCCGTAGTATGGACAACTCCTTTCGGTTTTCCGGTGCTACCACTGGTATAAAGGATAAATAATGTGTCTTCACTGTCCATTATTTCCGCCGGACAGTCAGCAGAGGCGGTTTTTTGGAGATCGTGCCACCAATAATCTCGTCCTTCTTTCATGGTAACGGGTTCTTTTGTGCGTTCGACCACGATCACTTTTTCTACACTGGAGGCCCCATGTTCTAAAGCTTTATCCACTTCAGATTTTAAGGGAACCACCTTATCTTTGCGAAAACCACCATCAGCAGTGACAACTACCTTCGCTTGAGCATCTTCTAAGCGATCTCTCAATGCTTCTGCACTAAAACCGCCAAAAACCACGCTATGGGGCGCACCTATACGCGCACAGGCTAACATAGCGATCGCAGCTTCGGGGATCATGGGCATATATATTCCCACGCGATCGCCTTTTTTTACCCCCATGTCCTTCAAAACATTGGCAAATTGACAGACTTCTCGATGAAGTTCCCCATAAGTTATAGTACGAGAGTCTCCGGGTTCTCCTTCCCAAATAATGGCCGCTTTGTTCCGTCTCCAAGTAGTAAGATGGCGATCGAGGCAGTTATAGGAAATGTTGAGTTTGCCATTGATAAACCATTGGGCTGTGGGAGGTTGCCAGTTGAGGACTTGATCCCATTTCTGAAACCAATGTAATTCTTGTTCTGCTAATTCTGCCCAAAATGCTTGGGGATCAGTTTTAGCTTTAGCGTAAAGTTGTTCATAGTCTTGAAGACTTTTGATATGTGCATCAGCAGAAAATTCAGGAGAAGGGGGAAACAGTCT
Organism: Crocosphaera sp. XPORK-15E; assembly: GCF_034931425.1. Classification (NCBI taxonomy): domain Bacteria; kingdom Bacillati; phylum Cyanobacteriota; class Cyanophyceae; order Chroococcales; family Aphanothecaceae; genus Crocosphaera; species Crocosphaera sp. XPORK-15E. The sequence goes on along the minus strand of NZ_JAYGHQ010000007.1, from coordinate 35,504 downwards.
TGCTTCTTGTAAAACTGATTCGATGTTCTTTTCTTTGTTAACTTGTTCGGATGGGTTGACCATAGGAAACTGCAAATAAAGGTTTTAACTCAATTTACCTTAAGAGCGATCGGCTGTAATCCTATTGTTTCTAAAGTTAAAGCATAGCACTACTGAAACCTGGTTGTAGGGGTCAACGGCCGTTGACCCCTACTTTTTTCCACTTTTTTCCACTTACCAAGGGAAAGGGAAAGGGCTAAACCCGCGAATATACTTGGTTTTTGGGACTGACATCACCCCCAACTCCCGAATAAGATAGGTATAACAAGAAACAAGAGAGGTCACTGAAATGTTTAACACAACTACCAACAACACCACCGTCGTTCGCAACTACGTCATTCTCGCTGCTACTGTTATGTTTGCTTCTATGGGTTTAACTGATACGTTTCTCTCTCCTACCCGTGCAGGACAACAAAATCGTTTGGATAATTATGGACAGGTTGTTAGTGCTGGACTTGTTTCTTATTCTCAAAAGCTTGGTCGTTAATTTTATTTGGAATATGTGAAGAAAGCAATATTTGAAGACAAGCAATAGTAAGAATAGATAAGTCGTTTTCTCATTTCGGATTTGGTCTGATCACTGGTAATAGTAAGGCTTCTGTACGCCTAGTTACTTAATATTTTTAGTTCATCATCGCAGTCTTTGACTTGGCTATCAAGTTCCATTTTTTGATATAATTCGCGGGCATTATTGAAGGCATTAACTGCTTCTGACTTTTGTTTTAGTTTCTTAAAGGTTAATCCTAAATTAAACCAAGTATCTGCTTTACCTCGAATATCGCCTATTTTTGTTTTGATAGCTAAAGACTTTTGATGGTATTGAATAGCCTGTTGATAGTTTTTCAGTTCATAGTAAACAATGGCCAAATTATTATAAGAATTAGCTTGGTTTTGGAGATCTCCTATGTCTTGAGCAATGGCTAAAGATAGCTGATAGTATTCTATGGCTTTTTGATAGTTTTTGAGTGCTTTATAAATATTGCCTAAATTACCATAGGCATAAGTTTCACCTGGAAGATAACTTATTTTTTGAAAAATAGTTAAAGATTTTTCATGGTATTCTATAGCTTGTGGATAGTTTTTTATTCTATAGTAAATACTTCCTAAATTATTATAAGAATTAGCTTGACTTTGAACATCTTTTATGTTTTCGGCAATACTTAAGGACTTTTGATAATATTCTATAGCTTGTTGATATTGTCCCAACGCCTCATGTATATTTCCTAAGTTATTATAGGCAATAGTTTGATGATGTAAATCTCCTGTTTTTTGCAAAATCATTAAAGATTGTTGATAGTATTCTCTAGCTTTTTGATACTGCCCTAAATATTTATAAGCATTACCTAAATTATTATAGGAACTAGCTTTACCTTGTTTATCTTCTATTTTTATAAGAATTTCTAAAGACTTCTGATGGTGTTCTATTGCTTTGTAATATTGCCCCAAACAATAATAAGCATTCCCCAAATTATTATAGGAATTAGCTTCACCGTTGCAATCATTAATTTCTGTAAAGATAGCTAAAGACTGCTGATAATATTGGATGGCCTGTTGATATTGTCCCAGGGATTTGTAAGCAAGACCTAAATTATGAGAAGAAGATGCTTTTCCTTGTTTATCGCCTATTCTCTCAGCAATTTCTAAAGCTTTATAATAACAGCGTAGCATAGTTTCTTTTTCTTCAGGATAATTGTCAGCTTCTCCCCTTCTTAAACGATTATAATAAATTTCTCCTAAACGATTATAAAGAGTAATTAAATTGGGATCTTTATCACCTCTTTTTTCTTCCGTATTAGCAATTAATTCTTGTAAATCTTCTAAAGACAAAGAATCTGAAAATGTCTCTCTTGAATCATTACTAAACATCAGTTGATTATCTGGTGTAGAAACAGTCATCAAAGAAGGTTCAGGAATAAAGCAAAATACCCCTTTTCGCCAACTCCAAAAGTCAGGAGATTTTTGAGTTAAGTTAACTAAAATTTGATTTGTCACCCACAATACTATCGGATAAGGAAATTCTCTTAATCCTTCCCTTGTCCATTGTAAATAACCAAAGAATTTATCTTGTTGTGACTTTTCTCCTTGATGACTAATAAACAGTAAATCTTCTGCACCTGTTACGGTTAAAACTGCATTTTTTTGACTGTTAATAAAATCTTCTTGTTGAACAATGTTATTAATTGCTGCTTTTAAACTTGGTTCATTTTGATCTAAACGAATATGATAGGAATTAAGGTTAGGTAATAAATCTTTTTCGTAAGCTTTTATAATGCGATCGCGTAAACTTCGATCATCACAAACCGCAATTAATAAGCTTAAGGTTTTCTCACTTGCTTCAATAACACTCAGTAATTTTTGATAAGTGAGGTTATTATCATTATTCAGTTTCAAAGCATTTTCTAACTGCATCTTTAATCAACCTTTATGACTCTAAAAGTAAGCCTCTACGCTGTAATAAATCTATGACAATTGGATGAACGTCATACCATAAATCATCATTAATATATTCCAAAATATAAACATTGTGTAACAATTCGAGGAATTTATCTTGATCGTTGTCGTTACTAATATCAGGATTAAACTTATTATAAATAGTTGTCAAAATCTGATAATCAGTATTAGATAATGGTCGAGCAAGATCATTTCTTAATTCTCTGATTGCTTGCTCAAAAATTGACCGATCAATTTTAATATTTTTTTGATGAGGTTCCATACGAATTAACAATAAACATTCAGAACAACATTGATTCATAATGCGAATTGCTTCTCGTAAAACACCTCCACTTTTTAAGATAATTTCCGTTAAAATATCAGGTTCAATCAGATCAGAAGCGATTCTTTTGCCTATAATTTGTTTAAATACTTCAACAAGTTTCTGGTTGGGTTCTGCATCAGGATTACGGTTTTCTCCTTTGCCAAAAAACTTAGAAACTGGCATTAATTTAACCTGATTATTGCTTTCATCTTGCATAATTGTTCTTAAATTTTTATCCCGCATTGCTGCCATCGGAACTGTATAAATAATCCGAAACTTTGGACGCATTAAAACTTTAATATGATCACTAAAAATCTCTCTAACTACCCCTAAATCTAGTTTGTCAAGATCATCTATAATTACTAAGATTTCCTGTTCAGTTTTATCTCTAATTACTGTAGCAATTAAATCCACTTGATCGATTAATTCAGAGATATTTCGTTGAAATTCTTGTTTAATTTCATTGCGAATGGTAGAATTAGTTTTTAATTGAAGTTTAATCCAACCAAATAAATTAAACTCTGGCCCACCCTCTCGTTTTTTTTCTTCAATATTTGTTCTCGTTTTTGTTGCAAACCATTGATAAAATTTTTCTTTTATTGACTCTTTAATTTTTATATTTTCTTTTTCAGCTTGATCCATCATTTGGACTGCGATCGCAAACAAAATATTAATATGATTAACATCTGACATCTCAATCATATCAGAAATAGAGAAAAAGGTAACAAAATAACGATCTCGAATACGACGACTAAAATCAGCCAATAAAGTTGATTTTCCACAGCCTCGATGTCCTGTAAAAATCACCTTATTATTAATATCAGTACAGTCTTCTACAACTTGTTCTAATTCTGCCCTAACACGGGTTCCATATTCAACCCGAAATTTAGCTAAATCTTCAGGGGTAATAAGAGGTAATAATTGTAAATTCTGATAAGTTATACGAAAAGCTTCTAAAAGATTGTTAGTTGCCATAAATTAATTAATAAGATTTTATTTCTATTTTAACTCATCTTACTGAGATCTTGCACCATTATCCAAAAGTCCAAAAAACCCCGATTTTAAAAGACTTAAACCCTATTGATTTCATTACTATTTGGTAAAAAATCGGGGTTTTAAAGCAAGCCAGAGGGCGCAAGCATTGCGCCCCTACAAGCGGACAAACAACAAAATTATTGACCTGTTTCTGTTGTTTCTTCTTCTACTTTTTCGATATTTCCTGCTTTAATCCAACCTTCTTCTTGACTACCTGCTAAACGAACTTGTTGCCAGTTTCCATCAGCACTGGTTTTCAAAATAATAAGCTCAGAATTGTAGCCAACACCGCCAACTCTTTCCGCTTCTTGGCCAGGTTCAGAGCGTAAGCTTAAACCATCAGACCAAGTAACTTTGGCCCGATAGGCCCCTGTCGGTAATTTTTCTTCTTTTACATCTTCTTTTACCTCTTGTTCTACGACTTCAACCTCCGGTTCTTTTGCTGCCACTTCTTGGGGTTTTTCTGCTGGGGTTTCCATCTTCGCTACAGGTTTAGTTTCAGTTTTAGCTACAGGTTTAGCCTCAGTTTTTTCCGGGGGTTTCTCCTCAGCAAAGGTCGGTTTTTCGGGGTTAGTAGACATTCGATAAAAAGCAACATAAGCTAAAGAAGCGGTTCCCCCCACCAAGAGCGCAACTCCCAGGAAAAACCCTAAAATAAATTGAAAAACACCAGATAAACGATTCATAATGACTTCACTGTGAAAATACAAAACTTAATCTTGAATATTAACGCTTAATTCCCTAGTTTAGCTGACCAGGCAGAGAACTTAAGGGACTATTCCGAGACGCTAAACGGGCCTTTCCTGCTGCCGCCCAATTTTGCAGAAATTCGATTTCTTCTTGAGCAGTTCGGGCCAAGGGAATAATTTGACTTGCCGCCTCTAAAATATCATCGGTGGTAAAGTCACGATTTTGACTAAACCCTAGGTGCATGGCCTCAATTAGCGTTTGTTCAATTTCTGCCCCCGAAAAATCTGGGGTTTCGTAAGCAAGTCGCTTAATCTCGTAATTTTTTAGATTATGGGGGCGCAGTCTAGATAGATGGACGTTAAAAATCGCCTCGCGTTCCTCTTGAGTGGGTAAACCAACAAAGAAAATTTCATCAAACCGCCCTTTGCGTAACATTTCTGGAGGCAAAGCTTTAATATTATTGGCGGTGGCCACCACAAACACGGGAGATTTTTTCTCCGCTAACCAGGTAATAAACGTCCCAAATACCCTGCTTGTTGTTCCTCCGTCGCCTTTTCCATCAACCCCCGCAAACCCTTTGTCAATTTCATCAATCCATAATACACAAGGGGCTAAGGCTTCTGCTAAACTGATCATCTGACGGGTACGAGATTCGGATTCTCCCACTAAACCCCCAAATAATCGCCCCACATCAAGGCGTAATAGGGGTAAGTGCCAATGGTGAGAAATGGCTTTCGCGGTTAAGGATTTTCCGGTTCCTTGAATACCGACTAAAAGTAACCCGCGAGGGTGAGGTAAACCATAGGCCCGGGCCTTCTCACTAAATGCCCCTCCACGCCGCAATAACCAGTCTTTAAGGTTATCTAAGCCCCCAATATCGGAAATTTGTTCAGTGGCAGGGTAAAAGTCCAAAATTTGGGTCTGACGGATGGATTGACGTTTTTCTTCTAAGATAAGTTCTACGTCTTCGGGTTCAATACGTCCATGACTGGCAATACAACGGGTTAAAACGCGGCGAATTCGTTCTAGGGAGAGTCCTTGAGATGCTCTCACTAATTCATCTAATAGGGTATCAGATAAAGATTGGCCGGTGGAACCTAATAAGCGTTGAATTTCGACTTTAATTTCGGTGGTTGTGGGAAGGGGAAAGTCAACAACGGTGAAGACTTCTGTTAATTCTGGGGGAATTTCTACTTGGGGAGAAACAATGATAATATTTTTGGGTTGGGATTTTAAGCTGCGGGCTAAATTTCGCAGTTTACGGGAGATGGAAACGTCTTCTAAGAACCGTTGAAAGTCTCTTAAAATGAAGATTCCCCCAACATTATTAGGCAATTTTTCGACAAATTCCAAGGCCTGGAGGGGGTTACGTCGTCCCACCCCTTCATTATTAGGATTATCTTGATATCCGTCTACAAAATCCCAAATATAAACGGCACGGTTGCTCATTTTTTGGGCGCATTGAATAATGCCAACTTCGACTCTTTCTTCTTCAGTGGTGGGAATATAAATTAGGGGATAACAGGCCCGTAGCAGTAGTTCAAATTCTTCACGAAAGGTCATCATTATTAAAATAGCTCATTATAAGTAAAAGTAAAATACCATATTTATTGATTTTGTCTCAACTCATTAAACCACAATTAGAATTATTTTAAGTAGTCACATTGATTTAAAAATCACAAAAACCCGATTTTTAAAGACAGCAAACCAAGCATGACTTCGTTACTGTTTGGTAAAAAATCGGGTTTTTCAAGCTAAGTGCAAAATCTCAGTAAAGATTGTTTAACAATTACTCATTATTTTGTTAAAATGAGCTATAATGAGGAGGTAGTCATCAAGAAAAAATGCCTAATCTATCAGAGGAATCTGCCCGAAAAAAAGCCACTCCATTAAACTGTTTAGTGGGGTCAGCAATTTCCGGATCACTAGGATATGCACTCTATTCCCTAACAGCTTCTATCATCCATACTTTTGCCGCAAAACCTTTAACCTCATCTAATCCTCTTGTGGTTAGAATTGGTTCATTAGTCAGAACTTTAGTGATGGGAGTTGCTTCTTTAGGAACCTTTATTTTTTTCTTTGTTGCTTTTGGGTTGATCTTATTAGCCATCCAATTATTGTTACAAAAAGATGAATCATCATCTCCCCCAAAAAATTCTTAAATCTAGTAAGATTAATAGGTATATACAGGCTAAAGCCTTATCCTAGAAAAGCGAAGGCTGTCTACACAGCCTTTTAAGTCTATCCCTTAACTTTACTTTTAGGGGGGTTTGGCGGTACTTTTTTTAATTGATAAGTCACCTGTTTTTCTTCTCCTAGTTTACCTAACCGTTTAGCTTTTTGTTGATTAAACCCGACTAAAATGAGACCAGCATTACTGGTTTTAATTGTAATATTTTGAGCAGCTTCCCATGTTTTTTGACTGTCTTTTGGAAGCACCCCATCAAACTTAGTTTTACCATCAACCACAACTTTTAGGCTACATTCCCCCGTTAGATGAACTTTAACCATGATCGGTTTTTTCACAGGTTTGGGAGTAGATGGTTTAACCGCAGCAGGAGTCATCTTTTCATCAATGTTACCCTCTAAAACCGTCCGTTTTAGGGTATTAGAAATACTTTGGACAGAAAGAATAACAATCAAAATATAAATAAAATACAAATGAATTGGCCGTAATTGTAAGATAGGTAAGCCAATGGGAAGACGAGAAGACTTTGAAGAATTTACTTTGACATCAATGGGGTAACTATCCGCTAATTCTTGACCATTTAAGCCTAAAAAATTAGCAAACTTTTTAATAAATCCCCTAGTATAAATCCCCTCTGGTAGATCTTCCACTTTGCCCTTTTCAATAGCTGTTAATAACCCAACTGAAATACGGGTTTCTGTCGAAATTACCTCAAGGGTTAACTGTTGTTTTTGTCGAGCTTGATATAATTGTCTGCCAATATCTTCTAAGATTTCCTGTTGGACTTGTTTAGGATCAAAAGACGGCTTTTTCCGTCGTGGTAATTTAGATAATAACCAAAATAAAAGCTTTATATGGACAGGTTTAGATTTAATCGGCGTTTCTGGTAGAGGTTTTTCCTGCTCTTCTTCCGACTCATGACTCGTTTGATGACCATGTAACTTAATCCTATCCCATAGCTGCTGCCACCGACTGGCTTCTTCAGCAGCAGAAAAAGAAGACTCGAATTCAACCGAGTGATTTGACTCGTGATGATGAGAGTTCAGCGGTGGTTGTTTCCTAGACATATCTATTGAATCAGCTTCCCTTCTATTTCAGTGGTGAGATTGGCACAATGCTTGAGAAAACGAATCTCTGACGGAGTAAGCAAGCGATAATGACCGCTGGGTAAGCTAGTTCCATTAGAAGCATGGAGAGAGAGGGAACCGATAGCACTCCGATGGAGTCTAAGAACATGGAAGCCAAGATGTTGAACAATACGGCGAATTTGGCGGTTTTTTCCTTCGGTAAGAATCACTTTTAAACGAGTATGTTGATGACAACGGGCCATAACCTCCACCTGAGCAGGTAAGGTTTTTTTGCCCATTAGCATAACACCTCTGCGCCATTGTTGTAATATTTCTTCAGAAGGATGGCCTGACACCAATACCTCATAGGTTTTCGGTAAATGATAACGGGGATGGGTCAATCTTAAAGTTAATTCGCCATCATTGGTCAAAAGAAGGGCCCCAGTGGAGTTAAAATCGAGTCTACCCACGGGATGAATACCCGTTTCCTGACGTAACGCTTCTGGTAGCAAATCAAGCACAATGGGACGATGTTGAGGATCATCACAGGTGGAAACAACCCCGACAGGTTTGTTAATCAGAATGTACAGGAATTCTGGCCGTTGAGTCGGTTGAATCAGTTTCCCATCAACTTCTAGGCGATCGCCTGTAGGATCTGCTTTATCCCCCAAGGAAACCACCTGGCCATTTAGTTTTACCCGTCCCGCTAAAATTAGGTCTTCAGCGTGACGACGGGAGGCAATGCCCCACTGGGATAGGATTTTTTGGACTCGTTGTGCCATAATCGACGGACTCAGGGTTTAAGTTGAGGAAAGGATTACGAAGGACATTCTTAAGATTAACGCTACTTTTGAAATTTTCCACTACACTGATTATGTATAAATATTGCAAGAATGGCTCATTTTTGTAGTGATTTTTGTTGTGAGGAGCTTGGTAGCATGAGTCAGGTTATTAGTAAAGTGCTTTCCCCCGCTATGAAATTCTGGTTAAAGTCACAAGTTGACCAGGTTGAGACGTTACAGATCCAAATTCAAGGCAGCGATCGCCAGATTTTGGGGGGTTATGTTCCTGGGGTTATGCTCAATACCAGTCGTGCTATTTATCAAGGGTTACATTTGGGACAGGTTCAACTGACTGGGGAAAATATTCGCATTAATATTGGTCAAGTTTTGAAGGGTAAACCCTTACAATTACTGGAAGCAATTCGAGTGTCAGGAGAAGTCCATTTAACCTCAGAAAATTTACAAGCATCTCTCCCTTCTACCTTATTGGGAGAAGGGTTTCGAGAATTATTAGCAACCTTATTAGAACATCAGGGAATGGCTGATCCTGCTCATATTTTAGACAATTATGAGATTACTTGGCAGGGGGCTGATTTAGACCAATCTTGTTTTATTTTACAAGGAATTTTAAGCAAAAATCAAACAGAAATCCCCTTAAAGATTAAGGCTAATTTATCCTTAATTCCTCCTCAAACTTTACAATTATCATCGATTTCAATTGAAGGAATTCCAGGCTTATCAGGAGATTGTCTGGAAGAATTACAGGTAGATTTAGGCTCAGATGTGGCGATTAATGCTTTTATTGTACAAGCAGATAAGTTAGTTTGTCAGGGAGAATTATTAATTCGTCCTTAGTCCTTTTTACTTTTAATTTAATTGATCTTTTATGACCTATTGTTTGGGAATTGTTAATCGTTTTGGCATCGTTATGGGGGCTGACTCTCGAACTAATGCGGGGGTTGATTATATTTCAGCTTATCGTAAGTTATTTGATTTTTCTGTCCCAGGTGAACGAGTTATTTTAATTAGTACATCGGGCAATTTATCCATGAGTCAAGGGGTAATTACTCAGTTAAAACGAGAGATTAACAATCATGAAGAAACTAATCTTTACACCCTTTCTACTATGTCTGATATTGCCCATTATATCGGCTGTAAAACTCGTCAATTACAAGACCGCGATCGCCCTTGGTTAGAGCGAGAAAATATCGATTATCATTGTAGTTTTTTATTGGGGGGACAAATTCAAGGGGAAGAACCCCAATTATATTTAATTTATCCTCAAGGTAATTTTATTCAGGCAACCAAAGAAACCCAATTTTTGCAAATAGGAGAAACCAAATATGGTAAACCTATTTTAGATCGAACCATTAAAGATGACACCCCCTTAGATGCTTTGGCAAAATGCGCCTTATTATCCATTGATTCTACGATGAAATCTAATATTTCTGTGGGGCCACCGATTAATTTAGTGATGTATGAAACCAATAGTTTCGTGATACGTCATAAACTACAATTACGGTTAGGTGATCCCTATTTAGCTAAGATGCGTAAATTATGGGAAGATCATGTAAGACAGGCCTTTGATTCCATGCCTAATCTTGAATGGGAACCCGAAGAAAGTCAGTGGAATGAGGATATTTTGATTGATTAAATTATTAGTATTTAGATTTGAGATGTAAACAGTAACACAGCCTTCTAGACTCTTAAAATGTTCACATCTCAGTACAGATTAACTTTTGCTATCATCTTCAGGAAAGCGAATAATATCATCATCCCCTAAATATTCTCCATTTTGTACCTCAATCATCACCAAAGGAATCACCCCAGGATTTTCTAATCGATGACGGGTATTCATGGGAACATAGGTGGATTCTTTTTGCTTGAGAAGATGTTCTTGTCCATCAAAAATCACCCTAGCTGTTCCTGAAACAACAATCCAATGTTCACTACGATGATAGTGCATTTGGGTACTAATATGCTGCCCTGGCTTCACCTCAATACGGTTGATGCGATAACGGGGCCCTTCTTCTAACATTGTGACCGTTCCCCAAGGAGGAGTACGAATGAACTCACTGGGATGAGAATCTTTTTCCTTGCTCATATTTGTACCTTTCCTGCACTCCCCCTTATTTTACTCATAATTTGGTTGACATAGAGGTAAAATAACTGTAAAGATTGTCCCGATTCCCATTTGACTTTCTACAAAAATTTGACCTTCATGAGCTTCAACACATTTTTGCACAATAGCTAATCCTAATCCTGTCCCTGGAATATTATCAACATTATCAGCGCGATAAAATGGTTCAAATAGATGTTGTTTCGCTTCTTCTGAAATGCCAATTCCTTCATCTTTGATGCGAAAGATAACCGATGTTTCTTGAGCAATAACATCAAAATAAATATTACCGCCTTGGGGAGAATATTTAATCCCATTATTAAGAAGATTTGTGAGAATATGCCAAAGTAATTTTCCGTCCCACAGTCCCTCGTTTAAACATCCTTGAGTATTAAAAATAATCTGATGATTTTTTTCCCTAGAAAGATGGAGAGAATCAATGAGTCTTTGACAAAATTCTTTTAGATCAAATTGATCAAAATGGGCTTTTAATTTTCCAGCATCAGCTTTACCCAATAATAACACTTCACTTAATAGATGATCCATATCCTTAATAGCAGTGCGAATCATTTGAAAATAATAGGCTTGTTGCTCTAGGGTTAATTGATCTCGATTGTCTTCTAATAATCCTGATGATAATAAAATGGTATTCAGTGGATTACGAAAATCATGGGAAAGCATAGAAACAAATTCAGATTTTAATTGATTTAATTCTTGAGCTTTTAATAATTGGGCTGTTCTTTCTTCCACCCGCTTTTCTAATACTTGATTCGCTTTTCGTAAGGCTTCAGCCATTTGTTTTCTTTCAATAGCATAACAAATAGACTGCACTAAAATATCTAAGGTAATCTGTCGCTTAAGCAAATAATCTTGGGCCCCTCGTCGCACCGCTTCTAAGGCAAGTTTTTCATCATTAATATTAGTTAAAACTATAATGGGTAAATCAGGAACTTTTTCAATAATAGGGGCCAAAGAATCTAATCCTTGACTATCAGGTAAGGTTAAATCGAGTAAAATAATCGCAAATTCTTCCCTCTCAAGTCTGCTTAATGCTTCTTGTAGCCGTTTTGTATGAACGAGATGAAAGTCTAGTCTAGTGGCCCCTTTGAGGAATTCCTGTAACAACCTAGCTTCTGCTAAATTATCCTCAATTAACAAGACGTTGATCAAACTGGTTAAAACCATAATAATCCGGCTGCCCTTTCCACTTTTAGCCTAGCGCGATCGCCTCTCCTTAATTCTACTATTTTTTGCATTTTACTGCCAAAAACTCAGATCTTGAACCAACACCGAAAAGCTAAAAAAATCAGATTTTTAAACAGTGAAACCCTGATTCTTTCCTTGAAATTTAGGCAAAAAATCGGATTTTTGGTTCAGGTGCAAGATCTGCCCAAAAAAGAGAGACGCGATCGCTCGCGCCTCTCTTACCTAAAAATCAGTCAATACCCTAATTAACCACCGACTTTAACCACAGGTTCAAAGCTAGGAACAACTAACTCTTTATCCTGTTTGGTAAGCTTGTTGTACAAGCGTTCGGTATTAGGGAAATTGGCAGCAGGAAGGGTGGGGAAACGACGATAAGGAACGGTATCTTCTCCGAATAATTGGAGATATTCCATACTATTTACCATCGCCCCAATAAAGCCCCGAATGCCTTGAGTTGCCAGAATTTGATTGTATTTTTGAATCTCTTTCTGAGTCAAAGGCGCACGGCCTAAGAAATGTTTAGTCCCTAGTTCAATGACTTTAGTATTGGGATAAGGGGCGTAGAACTCCTTGATATAGAGATCAGAGTAACCTAACCCTTCAATGAACTCCTTAACAGTAATTTCGGCATTGCCAAGCTTACTTTCAAGGGCGGTAAATTCCGATTGGATAATATAGGGATTGAGATCACGCTCAAAAATCTGACGGTAAGCAGCGCGAACAGCATTTTGCAGAGCCACTTTATCTGTTGTGGTCAACAGTTTAAAGATCTTGGTTTGCTGACGTTGTGCGCTCACTCCTTGATTAACACGGAATTGAATATCTGGTTCCGTGCGGTTTGAGGAAACTTGACCCAACTCGATAAAGCGAGGGGTGACTTCCTTATCAACCCGTTTACCGATATCTTCCCGTAATGAACCAGGACGAGTCATCCGTGCCTGAATTCCCGCAGGAGTCACATACCGTTCATAAGGAACCGTATCTTCCCCAAAGGCTTCAGTATATTCATTACTGTCGATCATGGCATCAACAAGAGCATAGAAACCCTTCTTAGAAGCCAAATCAAAATAAGAATTCATTTCCTGACGACCATAGGTAGGACGGCCCAACAGACGACGGTGAATGTATTCGATCGCCTTAACCACATAGAAAGGAGTCCAGTAGGTTTTGAGGAACAGTTCAGACTTAGCTAAGGTTTTGATAAACTCTCGTAGGGTTATATCCCCATTTTCGAGCTTAATTTCCGCCACACTTAACCGTTGTCCTTCGTAGACATCCCGACCAAAGACTTGACGATAAGCCGCGCGAATCACCGCTTGAGTAGAGCTTTCCCCATATTTAATGCTGGCCCCATTGCTACTACCAGGGAGTTCATTATTTAAGCGGAAAACCTTGGGCCCCAAGGAACCAGGAAATTCGCCCCGGGCCGCAGGATTGCTATTTTGGTTATTAATACCAGGGCCGCGGTGAATGAGAATCCGTTTGGTATCCTTATTAAAGGGAGCAGGACTATTACTGGGATTACGGGTTTCTTTCGGGAAAATTGCCCCAAATTGAATTTCTAGGGGATCATTACCTGAACCGTAAACGTGCTGATCAGGTAAGGGATGATCATAGTTAGCAAAGGTGGTGATAAATTGAGGAACCTTACGGAAGGGCGCACTGTAGTTAAACAGATCTTGCTGCATTCCCCAATTACGGCATTCTTGGGCTTCTTGACCTAAACCGCGAATGTAAGGAACCGTTTCTTCTCCAAAGTAATCCGCATATTCTTGAGAGTCAACCAGCGCATTTACTAAGGCAACTAAACCACCCTGAGAGACGATAGAGAAGTAGGTTTGGACTTCTTCACGGGAACTGGGGCCACGACCCAAAATATGACGGAAGGCTAATTCTAGGGCCCGACTATTGATGAAGGGTTCAAAGAATTGTTTGCGGTATAAGGGAGACTGACAGGCGCGACGGACAAACTCTTTCATCGAGATGTCGTTATTTCTTAGCTGAGATTCTAGATAAGAAAGGGATTGACTGTAAGCTTTGGTGATATCCCGTTCAAACAGTTGACGATAAGCTGCTCTGATGATTTCGCCTTTTTCTGATTCGGATAAGCCAGGCTTCATCACGAATTTTTGGCGGGTTGTGGCAGCATTAAAGTAACTTTGGGGTAATTCTAACCCTTGTTGATCACTGGAAGGACGCTGACGTACCTTAGTGGCAGGAGTCGGGGCCTTGAATTCGGTGATTAATACGTCAAAGTATTCTGTAACAATGGCTTGTGCTTCTGCATCTTGCCGGAAATAATCTGTTGCTGCGGCTCGCATTTCTTGGAGGGCCACTAAGGTGGCATCCGTAGAACAAGCTCTTTCAATGATTTCCCGCAGGCCACGGGTATTGACAATGATGATGCTGGGATTGCCGGCCACTATGGCATAGGTGACATAGCGTAAGAACCAAGATAAATCCCGCAAGGACTTTTGCATATTGCTAGGGCCGTAGCGGGAAATATTAATCGGGCGAAACCCTGGGGGAATGGGGCCAGTGGAGGTGAAAATTGAGCGCAAACCCGCGAAAATTCCACCACCACCGCCACCACTTTCAACGTAGGTTTCGGCTCCAGGTTGAGGGGCCATGGCCGTACCGGCCATGGCCATTTCTTTTGCAACTGGGGGTTTTTCTAGATACGCCATGGGCGATCCCCCGGTGAAGATGCGGTTAGCTGCCCGCGAGACGATTAAATCGGAATTGCTGGTAAGGGTTTGGGCGATCTCTAAACGCTTACTCCCTGATTGGAAATATGCAACTAACTCACTGAGTTCAGTTTTGCCTAAAAAGCGATCCTGTTGCTCCGCTTGACTAATTGCTGATACAGGAACGGTCTGATACAGTTGGGGTCTTGCTAACGAGCTTCCGCCACTTGCCTTTACACTCATTGGATTTCAACTATCTCCCATGAAAAATTGCTAATCTACTCCATAATGGAGTGCAGATGTCCGCAACATCTTGATTAAAACCAGATGTTTGTTAAAAAGTTAATCAGCATCTAGATTAAACTGTTTCGTGCTTTCTGAGGGCGTTTGTTACGAATTGTATCCTTTTAATCTTAACCAGACTTTATCTTGACAAATTTGTATTTATATGATATGCGGAAAGATAAAGATAGCAATTAATAAACCTCATCATGGGAACCAATATCAACTAAATTACCTGTTAATTTGTTGGATTTTAAAGAAGTAGTAAAAGGATCTTTTTCTAAGATATCTAAAATCTCTAATACTTTACTGCTACCCTAAAGACAATGTAATTTGTTTAAGGAGTTTAACTATGTTTAGTTTGGCAAAACTTATCAATTTTCGTAGGTGGGTAAAGCCTAGCTTATTAATCGGTGGCAGTATCTTTTCTATCTTGATCAATCAATCAGCTCAGGCTACTACTTTCACTTTCAACAACAGTCAATATTCCCTCACAAATTTTGATACATGGACGGGGGCACAGGCACAAGCACAAGCAATAGGTGGTAATTTAGTAACCGTTAACGATTTAGCAGAGCATCAATTTTTGCTTAATACCTTCGGAACCTCTGAATCTTTATGGATTGGATTCACCGATCAAGATGAAGAAGGTGTATTTAAGTGGATTAGTGGAGAATCTGTAACATTTACTAACTGGGTTCTAGCTGAGCCTACTGATTCCGGCAATGGAGAAGACTATACTGCAATGAATCAACATTTACCAGGAGGCTGGAATGATATCGATGGGCAAGAATCCTTCAGGGGAGTTATTGAAGTTAAATCTGTACCTGAACCTGAACCCCTGACCATGTTAGGTGCAGCAACTGCCATCGGATTTGGTGCTAATTTTAAACGCAAACTTGCCAAGAATAGTAAGAAAAAATAAATTGGTAGAGGCATAATATATTATGCCCCTATGATATATTGATAATAAAAATAGTCCTCTGGTTGTTTCTAGGGGATTTTTTAAATATTTTAATGTTATCACTAGGGGTAATTGATTAATAGCATTGATAGATAAAACTAAAACAGGTCTAACTCCGGCTTGTTCTTTACCCTGAATGGGGTTAAGATTAACAAAATACATTTGACCTCTTTCAATCGTCATTTTCGGTTAATCCATCCATTTCTGTTATCATAAATTCTTGATTAATCGCATTAGTTACTTCTAAAATATCAGGATCATTAGCCATCATTTTTAATTGTTCTTCATCCATTAATTCAGTCTCAATGGTTATTGTTACCTTAGTATTCGGTTTAAGATTACAAGTTTCCATTGGGTAAAAAGCCTCTCCATTGAAAACAGCCGTAATTTTTTGACTTATCATTTTTCTTCACAAACAAGATAAATTAGTTGGCCTCTGTCCTCTACTAAATATTTTAATCTAATGTTAACATAGTTCATAGATTATAATTGAGGTAAGCTGCCATTTATCAATGGACAATTGACAATTGACAATTGGTTAATTTGGTTTAAAACCTCCTCTTTTAAGGGGAGAAATTAAAAAATTTTTCCTTATTTTCAATCCTCTACCTTTTAGGTAGAGGTAATTGTCAATTGTCCATTGTTCATTGTCAATTGTTGAATGTTCCCTCAGATGGAGGTTGGTACTTTTTATGAAACCCGATTTTAGCACAATGAGTAAAACAGACCTCAAAGCCTATGTTTTAACCCATAGAGATGACATGGAAGCTATTCGTCACCTATTTAGTCGTCGTCAGTCCGATGAAGATACCAAACATTATCCACCCCTTGCCAAAGATGGACTTCCTATCGAAGAAAATATTAATATTATGAAAACAGCGATTCAAGAACGTCTCAAAGAAACAATGAAATCGAATGACGCAACTTGATTCAGACAAGACCTTCGTATATGGATTAATTATTCAAAACGAAGGTAAAAATGTCTAGTTGTTATAATTATCGTTATAAATCTATTTTTTTTGATGAATATCAGGGCCAAAACTAATCTCAGAAGACTGATAACTAGGGGGTTCTACATGAATAATAACCCGCACCGGATTAAACTGTTCTTCTAATAGCATTTCTACTGTTTCTGTAATTTTATGAGCAGTTTCCACATCATCAGCTTCTACAACTAAGTGCATTTCCATAAAAACTTGTCGCCCTACAACACCCCGTGAAGCTATATTATGACAGTTAACAACACCAGGAACCTCCATTACTATCTCATAAATAGTTTCTGGAGGAACGGCCATTTCATCTACTAACCAAGGTAAATTAGATCGCACTACTTCCCAACCACTGGTAAAGACTAAAATAGCCACAGGAAAAGCTAAAATTACATCTAATTGTTGCAATTGTGGTAAGTTTAAATTTTCAGCTTGCCAAATACCAATTAATCCAGCTAATACCATAATTGTCACCCAAATATCACTCATGGTATGGTAAGCGTCAGCGATTAAAATGGGACTATTTACCTGCAACCCGACACGACGTTCATAAAATGCGACAAAAATATTAATTCCTAATACAATTAATAAAATCCATAATTGTCCCCCCGATATTTTAACCGGATCTCCTCCATGCCAAATTTTTTCTACTGCCCCTCGTATAATTTCAAAGCAAGCAATCACTAAAAAGGCCGCAATACCTAACGCTGCTATGCCTTCATATTTTTGATGTCCATAGGGATGATGGCGATCGGGAATGGGGGAGGAAAAATGACTGGCTACCAACCCTAACACATTATTTGCACTGTCGGTGACGCTATGGAGTGCGTCTGCTTGTAAACTTAAAGAACCTGTCATCACGCCCACAACCGCTTTTAACCCCATCACAAGAAGATTGAGAAATAGGGTAATTAGCAAGACTTGGCGGACTTTAGAACGATTATCTTGTAACACAATATTAAAATTGAATGAAATGTTGAGGCCAATGATTGCGATAATAAGGATATCTTAGTCTTATTGTAGTCCTTAAATTTAATTCAATCATGGCCCAACTTACCCTTAATTTAGTACAAGGATCGATTACGTTTAATTTTTCAACCGACTCGGCAAAAGCCCTTAAACTGGAAATTGATCAGTTAATGCAATGCCTAAAAACTGTGGCAGCGAATGCGGCCAGTGGGGGAAGGCCTCAACCCCAAAAATCCATGGAATATCGACAAGCAGGAGAGGTATTTTTAGAGGTTTTTTGTAATCCTAATATTTATCCTAGTCCCTTTGCCGCTAAAGTATTGTTAACGGTTAGAGATGAAAGAATTCGCTTAACCACAGAAGCAGAATTAACCCGTTTGATTGAAGATTTAGGACAATATTTAGAACAAGTTGCTTAAGTTTGTTCCATCATCCAACTAATACATTGTTGCATTTGTTGTTTCATAGTTTCTTGATCACTATGATAACGATGACCATGGCCAGGTAAGATCCATTCAAAGGAATAATTGGCCAATTTTTTCATGGAAATAATCTGTTCTGACCAATTATACCAACAAAAACGATGGAAACCATAGAGATGATTTAAAGAAGATGACCAAGCTAAATGATCGCCAGTAAAAAGATATTTTTGTTGGTAAAGTAGAACTGTATGGCCTTTGGTATGGCCAGGAACAGGAATAATAAGAAGATCAGGGGATAATTCTAGGGTTTCATTCCCTGATAATTGGATTTCTACCCCTTGAGTTTTTTCGTTAATATCATCAACATGAAGGATTCTTTCACAACCAAAATGTTGAGCAAATTTTTCATGATCTGCTACATCATCTTTATGGGTTAAATATAGATAATGAATGCCTCCCATCGCTTCAATTTGTTTTACTAAAGGAGGTGAAAACCGAGGAGAATCAATTAAAATATTGCCTTCTTCTCGTTGAATGAAGTAACTAGCAGCAGCAAAAGATTTTTCTGCATGATAGCCACAATGATAAACATTTTTATCAATTAATATGGGAAAAGTTTGCTGAATTTGTTTAATATTATCTGGCTTTTCTACGGTTCCAATGGAAGCAGTGGGACAAGAAAGAAGGGCTTGAAATGCTTCTAATTCTTCGTTTTTATTTGTGGGTTGATGATAAACGGCTGATTGATTATTATCTCGATGAAATACTTCAGGGGCCATCCAACGACAGGTATCACAATCGATGCAGGTATTATCAACATAAAAGTTGCCGTTGATATTTTCTGAACGACGTTTTTGTAATGTAGCCATGATTTTAACTGTAAAATGTTCAATTTATCTTTAGTATAACAAGCGAAGATCAATTTTGTTTTTGCGAGGGGTAATTCATGAATTACCCCGACAGATTCAGATATTTAGATTAGAATAGAAAAGGAAGTCTAAGACTAAATTATTATGCTAATCCAATCACCCCAAACGACTAAAATTGATTCTCTTGAAGATTATCGAAAATTACAGGAAACCTCAGAATTTAAACATGAATATCATAATGGAGAAATTATCGCAATGACTGGTGGCACACTTAATCATAATGCAATCATTATAAACCTGATTTTTTGCTTAAAATTAGCTTTGGGTAAAACAGATAATTACATTTATTCTAGTGATCTAAGATTATGGATTCCTCAATATAGTCGAGGGGTTTATCCTGATATTATGGTTATTTCAGGACAACCTATTTTTAATGAAAATCGAACGGATGAAATTATAAATCCTTGTCTAATTTTTGAGGTATTATCTCCATCAACTTCTAGTTATGATAGGGGAGATAAATTTTTATATTATCGCTCAATTCCTCAATTTAAAGAATATATTTTAATCAGTCAATCTGATTATTTAATTGAACATTATACGAAAATAAATGACCATCAATGGTTATTACAAGATTATCAAGATCAAGAGGGAATAATTCACTTAAATTCGGTAAATATTGATTTAAAAATTTCTGATGTCTATGACAATCTTAAGATATAAAATCATTAATTTGTACCCCAAAAATACGACAGAAGATAACTTGTAGGGGTCAACGGCCGTTGACCCCTATTCTCTAATGATTTACTGTTAAAAACTCAGTTTCATCAATAGTATCAACAACATTATCTTTAGATTTTGGTTGATATTGACTAGCAATTAAAGCTACTAAAAACCACCATAATGTATTAACTTGGGGACGATACCAAACAGTATCAAACATCCCTTGGGCCAATAATCCGGCCATGGCAGCGATCGCAGCAATTATCCAAAAAGCATGAGGGTTATTTGTATCCCTTAATCGTTGGATTTGTTGTACTCCTTGATTAACAGTTACTACAATTAACCAAACAAAGATACTTAACCCAATAAACCCAGTTTCAACAGCAGTTTCTAAGAGGACAGAATAAGAACTTAAAGCACTATATTTAGGACTCATATAGAGGGGATAAATCTTATTAAAAGCACTGTTTCCTGGGCCAATACCAATTAAAGGGCGATCGCGGATCATTTCTATTACGGCCATCCACACATTCATGCGGAAATTATTACTACTATCTTGTCGTCCGGCAAAAATACTCATCACCCTCCCTCTTAAGGGATCAACTGATATAATTGCTACGAAAAGTAAGCCGCCTAAACTCCCAAATACAACAGGTAATAACCACTTACGCCAAAAGGGAGAAAGATTGTTTTTAAACCAGACAAAAAACAATAAGAAAAAAGCGACAAATAAAGCCATTATGGCAATCCAACCGCCCCGACTACCTGTAAAATAAAGACAAGCAATATTTACCATTACCATCGTAGCAGCTAATACTTTAGGTAATAATCCTTTCCAGACGAAAAGAGCAGAAATACTAAAAGCAATGGCTGGTAAAATATAGGAAGATAGTAAATTAGGATTTTCTAAATAACTATAAACCCTGGTTGCATTGGCAAATTCAGAGGTAGGATCATTCCAGGTTGCTAATTGTTCTACTCCAAAAATTTGCTGTCTCACCCCATAGGAACTGACCAATAAACCGATGCCTAAAATGACGCTAATTAACCAATTAGTTAGACGAGGCGATCGCAAAATTCGAGCCGAGAAAGCAAAAAATATCAAATACAATGTCAATTTAATAAACCCGGCAAAAGCTGCTGCTTTAACCGGAGAAAAAGCCACAGCTACCGCAGAAATTCCCCAATAGACGAACACTAAGAGATGAATGGGGGTTAGTCCTGGTTTTTGGGTATCAGAGACAGTTAACAGTACCCAATAAGCGGTAATAGCGGCTAACCAGACTCCGATTAACCCTGTGGTGACAAAGGGGCTAAAAAGAAAGACAATACTTAACAATAGCGCACCAATGGCCTCTCCCCATTGTAGAAGAAAGCTGCCCTGTCGCCATTGACTGAATAACCCAACGATACGATAGACATAACTAGCATTTAGCCAGGTTTTCGCGGAAAAGTAAGAGAGGGTAATTTGATCCCAAGTTGAATTCATGAACCATTACCAAAGATGATTAGTTATTAGTTATCGGTGATCGGGTTTCGTTTTGTCAACCGATTATCACGAAAATGCCCTTAAGTGGCGTTGTAATAGGGGTTGATAAGAATTGATGCTTTTTTGTTCCCTGGGTTATCATGATAGATAGTCTTTTTTTGCTTGATTAACCTGAATTATGATAAATTTAATTATAAAAGGTTTAAAAACAATACTTGCTAAATTCTGACATGAGCAAACCAATATTTATTGTAGCAATTTTGTTTATTTCATCGACCCTAACTTTAAGTGTTCATCGTCCATCATTTTCGGCTGAAACTTGCACGCCTTTAGTAGCTGTTGGTGGGGAACCAGGGCAAACTATTGTACAAAAAACTGTATCTGCGCCTAGTATTCCTGTTGGAATTGCTAGTTTAAAAAGAGATAACTGGAATACGGATTTTGCTGTTGATAGTAATGTTAAATACAAGAGATTTGTCGCTACTTTAATACCAGAAAGTAGCGGAACTTATTCAATTAAAATGTATCTCAAATACAATCAAGGAACGGCAGATGAAGTTTATAACAACAAGCCTAATCTTTCTTCTGGTAAATCTTTAACCATGTCAGGAAATTCCCGTAATAATGAACAACCTTATCAGATAAACTTGTTTGTAGGTGATGCCGAATCTATTGCTAAATCCTATAGTATTTCAGTTAAAGGTTGTCGATAATTCTCATTGTTTAAGGGAACAGGCTTCGACAGTGAGATCATGGCGAAGCCTCATGAGTCCAAGAAATGCTATAGTTTAGATACTTAAGGAGGAGAAAAAATCATGAAGATTTCATTAAATAACCATCAAATAGAAGATTTAAGAAAATTCTTTCAAGAGGTTGATAAAGATAATAATGGGAAAATTGACCCACAAGAATTAAGAGAATTATTAGAAACGATTTGGGGAAAAGAAACGGATATCGATATCACATCAGCAGTTCAATCAACCTTTAATAAATGTGACCTTAATCATGATGGTTTTATTACTTTTGATGAGTTTGTTTCTTTAGCTAATTAAGCTTCTGATGTTTTTACTTTACTCTTTTTACTGGCAAGAATTCCTTTAACTATCTTAGGAATTTCTCCAGGACTTTGAACAATTTTGACCTTAGCTTTTTTTAACGCAGCAATGGTTTTATTTTCCGTTGTTTCTGCTTTCATTTTATAGGACAATTGGCTGGCGATAATACTGGTAGCGTCCCCAAAATTCCGTTCAAAAGGCGCATAAATTCCAGGAATATAAGCAATAACAGGTTTTTCAATCCCTGACTCGATATATTCTGCGGCCAAAACTTCCCCACTACTATTAGGTTGTCCCAATAACACGATAATCTCCGTCGTCTCATCTTCCTCCATGATCTGTAACCATTGCTCAAAATCTGAGCCAATAATCCCATCACTCCCTAAACTAACGGCTAAAGACTGACCGAAACCGGCCTGGGTTAATTCCCTGGCCACCTCATCAATAACGCGATCGCAGCGACTAATTAGCCCAACGGGGCCAACGCAATAAAAATCCGGTTCCATGATCCCCAACCAAAACTGATCAGGAACTAATAAACCCCCACTGCCCGATCCCAAAACAAACGTATTATTTGCTTGAGCTTGAGCTAATAACTTAACCATATCCAGTGGTGGAACCCCAGCAGTGATAATGACTAGCTGTTTAATACCAGCGGCGATCGCCTCTAAACCAGCATCCAAGACTTGATAGGGAGGGGTAAAAATCAAGCTGATCTCAATTTCCCCTAACTGTTTCACCGCTTCTTCCACCAAAGTAAAGACAGGAATACTGTCAATTTCTGGGGTTTCTCCTTCTAAACTAATCCCTGCTACTATATTTGTCCCTTGGCCCTTCATACGAATGGCATAATCTGCTCCTAGAACGTCCGTAATGCCTTGAATTAAAATTTTACTATCTGCTTGCCATTTCATAAGGTATTTTCGTCTGGGTTAGTGCTGTGACATCCTCCCACGCACGACCTAATCTTCGTGCGGGGAACCTCCCTAACTCACGATAGGGCATTCCTGGTTATTCCCGTTTACACGAGGTTTCGCCACTTATCTAGAACACATTGGTACAAGCGATGAGTACATCTCCCACTGTTGGTTCCCCGACAGAACGACTAATCAGGCGTTTTCGTTTCCCAGAGTCCCTGGGTAGTTTGTCTGATTTCTACAATTTTTTTTCGTATTTCCCAAGTTCGGTCGGCCCCGTCTTGCGACTGTCTTTCACTCTCATCTTGGATGGATACATTCCAACTTCGGCTCAATTGGTGGTTTTTACCTTACGGCCACTTCTACCTTATCACAAAAACCCTGCCCTGGCTTTCATCCCTCGATTTTCGTTCCGAATAGCGGGGATTTCTCCCTCCCGAACTCGTTAATCATGCTTTAGAACCTGCCAAAGTAGCCGTTTTTTCAACCGCGCTTTTGAGATCTTCGAGCCAATAAATCGGTAAAACCGCCACTGTCTCTTGTATTTTCTCCAAATTTCCCCCGATCAACCGTATCACTAATTGAAAGGGTTGTACTTTGGTTGGCGTGGGTTTTCCCCGTTTCCGAGGCACATTTGTGCCAGTGGGCCGAGGTAAACGATCTTCAGTATTTTGTTGATTGACAAAGGGTTGACAATAGTCAGCGATGACTTGGGCCGCCATTTCGGAGGTTGAACCATTTCCCAAAATATTAATCAAAACGACTTGTAATTCTGGCAATTTCAGCATCTTTTCTAAAGCAATATCGAGTTGTTTCGCGAAAGATGTGGTGCTGCCCTTTTCTTCAATGACAAAGGCGCAAGCGGGTTGACTTTTTTGATGTACCAACAGATCCCAAGTCGTTAAGGTTAGTCCCCAACTATTACAAATAATCCCCACATTGCCCTCACCCTGAGAAGTTCCCACCCACCGAGGTTTTTGGGAAGGGGTTTGCCCCATCATTTGAACAGGGGAGAGGTTAGACTTATGTTCGCCGTTAGGGGTTGCTAAACAGAGCAAATCTAGATGACGAGATAAGGCGGTATCGTTGACCGTAATTTTCCCATCGAGGGCCATCACCTCTCCGGCCGCACTGACGGCCAGGGGATTAATTTCAACTAAATCCAGGTCTTTTTCGATGAATAGTTGATACATCTTTTCAACTATCGCACTAATACCATGAATTAAGCGACCTTTCAAGCCCATTTTGGTCGCTAACCGACGGGCATAAAAGGGAGAAAAGCCCTGATCTAACACGACTTTGTGCATATGGCTGAGCAGAGTTTCCACATCAATTCCGCCCCTAGCCGATCCCAATAAAACCGGACACTGTAGCTGATAATCTAACAGAATTGAGAGAAAGAATTCTTCTTGAGCATCATAACGCGCTTCTGCGAGGATTACTTCTGGATATTCCCCAAGAATGGGCAAACTAAAAATAGCTTGAGCGGCGGCTACTGCATCAATGGTATTTTGGACAAAGCGAATGCCTCCGGCCCTCCCCCTTCCCCCGGAATGGACTTGAGATTTTAATACCACAGGATAGGGAATATGGAGGTGTTTGAGTTCACTAAGATTGGCAATGGGTTGAGAGGGCAAAATCGGGATGCCCACCTGATGAAACAGTTCTTTAGCCTGATATTCCAGTAAATCCATATTTGATGTTTTGTCCTTGGCGGGAGTTAACGAACTCCTTTGAGTGTGTCCACTTTATCGGTAAAGAGTTCTGAGAAAAGACTCAGCACAGTGCGATCTTCCCGAATTTTAATGTTAACACTGACGGACATTCCTGATTGGAGAAGAATCTCTCGATCGCCGCTTCTGAGAACTTGTTCATTGAGTTTAATTTTAGCAGGGAATCGATAGAAACGATGAATTTCATCGGGTTCTAAGGCATCTGAACCAATAGAAAGAACTTCTCCTTTAATATCCCCAAATTCGCTAAAAGGAAAAGAATCAATCCGCACATCAGCTTTCTGGCCGACCTGCACAAAACCAATATCTTCATTAGTAATATCCACCTCAGCCACCAGGCTATCATCGGGGACAATTTTTAGTAAGGGTTCCGTTTGGTTTGGGGAAGGAACATAACCAGGTGCTGCGTTTAAATCAAACACAATTCCACTAACCGGGGCTTTAATCGCTTGATATTTTAATGTTACTTTGGCCCGACTAATTTGACTGCCTAATTCAGCGATGCGTTTGTCATTTTCTACCACCACTTTATTTAATTGACTGTCAATTTCCGCAATTCTTTCTTGGTTATCTGACATCTTATCTCGGACATCTTTCTCACTCAATGTTACCGTGTTGGTTAATCTGGCTTTAGCTTGATTGATCGCTAATTCAAAGCGTCTTTCTTCTTCTGTAAAACGTTCAATCTCTTTGGTTCGATCTTGGACTTGTTGCCGTTGTCGATCATATTCAATGGTGCCATTAGCAATTTGTTCTGTTAATCGTTGTTTTCGTTCCGTAATAGTTTGTCGTTGTCTTTCAACTTGGAGTCGGGCCACTCCCCCTTCTTCTTGTAAGGGTTCAATATCGGCGAGAATTTTTTCGTCAATGGCTAAGGCTTTTTGAGCATCTGCTAATGCTTCTTTATTTCGTTGTCCAATTGCGTCGAGAACTTTGCGGTCATCGTTTAATTGTTTTTTGGCATCAGCTAACTGCGCTTGAGTTTGTCTGAGTTGTTTTTCTAATTGTTCCATCTCTAATTGGGCTGCAGATTCACGGGAAGAGGCTTCCCCTAGGGCCGCTTGCAGTCTGGCCCGTTGATCAGGGCTTAAGTTGGCCCCTGGAACGTTGTTCCCTAATTGAATTTGATAAAGTCGAGTTTCTGCCATCAAAGCTGTACGGTTACGGGCCAAGGCGGCGACTTCTACGGGTAATTTGAGTTTAATAATCTCTCGTTCTACTTGTAGGGGATCTAGAGATTGATCCATTAAGGTACGATAAAATCTGTTTTCTTGTTCGAGGGACTGTCTGACTTTTTGTAAGGAAACTAAGTCAGCAGTGCTGGCTTCTGAATCTAAAGTAACAATAATGTCTCCTGCCTTGACATGATCTCCATCTTTGACAAAAACTTCTTCGACAACGCCATTAACAGGAGCCTGAATTTCTTTAACAGTTGCTTGAGGTTTGAGTTGTCCTTTAGCGGCGATCACTTGTTCAATTCTGGCGATCGAAGCCCAAAGAAGACTGGCCGTTGTTACCCCAATAATCGTCCAAACCACTCCCCGTGACCAACTGGGAGATTGACGCAGGATCACTGCTTGTTCAGAGTTGATGGAGGCTAACAAATTTTGACCGAGGGGATCATCATTAAATTTCTGGGTAGTGGTGAGGGTAGAATTTGACCCATTTTGGTTGGACTGGGTGAGATTCTTCTCTGTCTCTTTATTTCCGTTGGCTTGACTCATAATATTTTGGGAAATCTTACAATTACTGATTTGCTTCTTGTTGTTGATAGAGGTAATAATATCGACCTTTCATGGCCATTAATTCTTCATGGGTTCCTTGTTCAACCACTGACCCTGAATCCATCATAACAATTACATCGGCACTTCTAATGGTACCTAAACGGTGAGTAATAAAGAAGACCGTGCGATCGTTAAAGGCTTTCAAGAGGTTTAAACAAACTTGTTGTTCAGTGGCATAGTCTAAGGCACTGGTAGCCTCGTCTAAGACGAGAATCCGAGGATTTTGCAGAACGGAACGAGCGATCGCAATCCGTTGTTTCTGTCCCCCAGAAAGGGCTGATCCTCTTTCCCCTACTTTTGAATTGTACCCTTGAGGTAGACCCATGATAAACTCATGAGCCGCAGCTACTTGGGCCGCTCCGATAATTTCCTCAGTGGTGGCATCAGGGTTGGTTAGAGCAATGTTCTCCTGAACTGTGCCATCAAATAATAGGGTTTCTTGGGGAACAACTCCCACCTGACGACGTAGGGAATATAGTTCCACTTTAGCAATATCATAACCATCAATCAAAATTCGCCCAGATTCTGGTTCATATAACCGCGAAATTAATTTAGTGAGGGTACTTTTTCCGGCACCACTTCCCCCCACAACAGCAATAAAGGTTCCGGCAGGAAAATCAATGTTAATGTTCTGTAGTTGTAGGGGCCCATGTTGTTTAAAGCGGAAACAGATATTTTCGTATTTAACATCTCCCTGAACCGCAGGCATGGGAATGTTTTGGCGATCGCGTTCTGCTTCTTGGGGGGTATCGACAATATCCGCTAACCGTTCTAAGGAGAGGGCAGTTTCTTGGAAGTTTTGCCAGAGTTGAGTTAACCGTAAAATGGGAGAGGTAACATAACTAGAAATAATCCGAAAGGCGATTAATTGTCCTAAACTCAGTTCTCCTTCTAACACTAAATAAGCCCCCACCCATAACACTAATAACCCGGACAGTTTATTGAGGAAGCTACTGATAGAACTGGCTAAGGTAGAAGTAATAACTGTATTAAACCCTGCGGAGACATAACGGGAATATTTATCTTGCCATTGCCACCGCGATCGCAGTTCAATATTCTGAGCTTTAACGGTTTGTATCCCTGACATTACCTCGACTAAATAGGATTGGGTTTGGGCGTTGCGTTCCGCTTTTATCCTGAGTTGACGGCGAATTGTGGGGGAAAAGACTAAGGTCATGGCCACAAAAATCGGGACAATAGCCAGGGCCACTAAGGTCAAAATCGGGCTATAAAAGATCATCACCGCAATATAAACTACGGAAAAAACCGCATCTAAGACCACCGTTAAGGCGGTTCCGGTGAGAAACTGACGAATATTTTCTAATTCATTCACCCTAGTCGAAATTTCCCCGACTGGTCGCTTTTCAAAATACCGTAAGGGTAAACGTAATAAGTGATCGATAATTTCTGATCCCAAACTCATATCAATGCGGTTGGTCGTATCCACAAACAAATAAGTTCGTAATGTGGTTAAAACCGCTTCAAAAACCGCAATAATTAGGAGAAAGAACCCTAAGACTTGTAATGTATCCGCACTGTTTTGTACAATAACCTTATCAATGATCACCTGAATCATTAAGGGATTAGCTAACCCGAATAGCTGCACAAAGAAGGATGCGATAAAAACTTCAATTAATACCCGACGATATTGTTTTAAGGCTGGAATAAACCAATGTAAGCCAAACCTTTCTTGGGGGGTTTCTTTTGTCATTTGAAGTAACAATACTTCCCCACTCTTTCCCCAGGTATCTAAAAAGTCCTTGGGACGACGACGAACGATGCCAATTTCCGGCACCGCCACGATGACTTCTTTCTCACTGACATCGTACAAAATCGCTAAACTATTTTGCCAGTTAATTAAGGCCGGAGTTTTTAATTGCGTAAAGGAGGAAGCCGGAATCTTAATTAATTGGGCATTGAGTCCCATTAATTCCGTAATGGCACCACAAAGGGGCAATGATAAACTCCCCGTCCGTTGTAATTGTTCAACCAAAATGCGACGAATCACATCCCGACGGTAGGGCATCCCAAAATATTGACTGAGCATTTGAAAACAAGCCGAGCCAATGTCTACAAGGGTTTTTCCCTTAATAAAAGGATAATTGTTTCTTTTTCGTCCTTCTTGGGATGATTTGGGTAGGGGAGATTGCCCCACCAGTTCAGCATCCGCATAGGGGATATCTTTTGCCACTGATGAGGAGACTAAACCTGATTTATCAGCCGCTTGGGGGTGGTGATCTGTCGTCTGGGGTGAGGAAGTTGGAGACAATGGGGGAGGAAAGCCTACTAAACGCACGGGCTGATTTCCCGTAATTTTTGTCTTAAGATTAGTGATGTTGGTTAAACTGCTGCCCACGGGAAAATTTTCCATTTCCCCACCACCACTGACTAACCAAATTTTGCCATTTTGTGGGGGAAGATTTTGGGCGGATAAGGGTTGGTCTAGGGGGAGATAATAAACCTGAGTATCTTCTAAGACTTCTTGGGCCAAAGATTTGAGATCTCCTTCTCCTTGGGCCTGTTGTTCCAGGTAAACCCCTAATAAGTCAAAGATTTCTACCAAACTACATTGGTCTTTAAAGGTCGCTTTGAGGGCGGGATATTTTTCGATTAAGGCCTGAAAATCTTCTTGAGAAATGGTTAAACCGACGGATTCTGTGGAGGCGATCGCGGTTTCACAGGGAACCCCCCGCACCCAATTAACCGAACCCATGATCGACCCTGGTTTGAGTAATTCTAGGGTACTGGGCATTTGGGTTCGAGGATCATACCCTAAAAGTCGCGCTTGTCCTTCTATGAGAATGGTCAGGTGAGAAGATACTTTCCCTCGCATGAGAATCACTTGACCCATGCGATAACGCCAGATCTGACATTTTTGGGCTAAATCTGCAATTGCTGAGTCTGGGAGTTGCTCAAAGGAGGCTAAATGACGAAGAAAGTCTTGTATCTCAGTGGTTGTATGAGTCATAGTTAAGTTGGCATTTTGGGAGTTTGGAAGTTTGGGAGTTTGGGAGTTTGGAAGTGATAGAGATTGATTTTCCTGATCCCTCCTACACTTTCCCCTCTCCCCACACTTCTTTTTAGGCTTGTGTTATTTCAACGGCTTCTATTATGGGGGAGAAAGTAACATTTTGTTGAGTTTGGGCTAACAACCATCCTTGAAATAATTCATTGATCAGTCTTTGTCTGGTGGCTTCATCTAGTTGGGCTGACACATATTTTTCTAAGCGTAGAATAATCCACCACTCTCCGACTCGCGTTGGGGGTGATAATTGTCCGGGGCGACTAGCAGAGAGGATTTGAGCTATTCTTTCGTGAGGAACATTCAGTTCCACCGGGCCAATTAGTCCTCCTGTTTGGGCTTCTGAGCCTTCGGAATATTGTCTGGCCAGTTCGGCAAAACTATTTTCTCCTTCTTGAATCCGAAAATAAAGTTCTTGGGCAATGCCTGCTTCTTTCGTCCGAATCAGGGAATAAACCACCCGATCCAGTTGCCCTTTACATTTGACAAAGTAGGTATCTAATTTGTCGCTCCAGGTGAGTTGTTTAAATTTCTCAATTTTTAAGTCCCGAACACTTACCACTTCTAATTGTTGAGGGGTCATGCCATGATACTCTAACCAAGCTTTTAACTGAGCTTCGTTGGTCAGTTGGTTCTTTTGATAAAACTGTTGTTGAGCTAGGGCTGTTTCTTCTGGAGTACAGGTGATGTCGGCGATCGCTTGATCGATGATAATTTCTTTGGCCAATTGGGGCAATAGTCGATACTCTGCCAATAAGGGATATAAATCCTCGTCTGAGATCTCTTGATCGCCAATTTGCAAGACAATACTCATTTTTTTCCCGTTCTTCTGTGGGTGACAATCTCAGTTTTTTTACCGAGAGAGACAGTCAACAATCAATGTTGGCTATCAGGGGTTAGGATTTCTGGACAGACAAAATCAAATGACTTCAAGGTTATCTAGTAGAATTTACCCCATAGTCAATCTTAAACGAAAAAAGTCACTTGTATTGATGTAAAATCAAACGGTTTCCCCCAGGATCATAACCATAAATTTCTCTCCCATGGGACGCTGTATTGATGTTTCCAGGAGGAGAATAACCCATCTCCGTCAACAAAGCGATCGCGGTTTCTAAATTTTCAACTTCTAAACACAAACTCAACCCACTCCCTAATGAGTTACTAAACTCCTGTTGATGACTTGGTTGGGGCTGAAAAATACCCAACCTTAACCCTGAAATCTGAAATTCTGCATAACGGCCTGGTTGATAAGGGTGAGGGGTTTGGGATAAAAGTTGATGATAAAATTGCACCACCTGTTCAAAGTTTGTGGCGGCTAAGGTGACAAAGGCGTTACTATAAGCCAATCCCATTATTCTAAAAGGGTTAAAATTTCTACACCCGTTTCTGTGACGGCAATGGTATGTTCAAACTGTGCCGATAATTTACCATCTTTGGTAATAGCCGTCCAACCATCATCTAGAATAATACCTTCCCAGGTTCCTTCATTGATCATCGGTTCAATAGTAAACACCATACCTGGCCGTAACCTTTTACCTTTTCCTCTTGTACCATAATGAGGAACTTGGGGGGCCGTATGAAAAACATTACTAATACCATGGCCCACAAAATCCCGCACCACTGAAAAGCCTTGAGGTTCCGCACATTCTTGGATAGCAGCCCCAATATCTCCAATTTTGCCCCCAGGTTTAACGCTTTCAATGGCTTGCATTAAACATTTTTCTGTCACTTCTACTAATTTTTTAGCGAGAGGGGAAGGGGTTCCTACGATAAAAGTTTTGGAAGTATCACCATAATAACCATCTAAAATTGGGGTGACATCAATGTTAATAATATCCCCCTCTTGAAGAATTTGTTTCTCGTTAGGAATGCCATGACAAATGACATGATTAATGCTAGTGCAAATAGATTTAGGAAAGCCATGATAGCCTAGAGGTGCGCTTTTTGCCCCATGAGCTTGTGTCCATCTTTCCGCCTCATCATTAAGTTCTAAGGTACTTACCCCAGGTTTTACCATGGGGGCCAAATGTTCCAGTAACTGCGCTGCTAAACGTCCGGCCCGACGCATTTTTTCAATTTCTCGCTTAGATAATAGGGTGATGGTTTCTCCCATGGGTTTTGTCTGAGAATGTTTAAATATAAAGTTTCTACTATGATAACAAAATTTGGTTCTCAATTAACATCAATTCTGGTTATAAGATTAAATATTCTCTTTAGAACTCCAATGGGTTCTCCTTGATTGTTTTTTACATAAGATTCATCTTCAAAATAAATTAAATGATATTTTCCTGTGAAGAGATTTAAAATATTATTAATCCGATAAAATACTTTATTTCTTTGAAATCTAGTTCTAATTGTGTCATTGCTTAAATGAGATTTTTTAAATAGTTTCAGTGGAATTTTAGTACAAAACCAATCAAATTCTGCCCAGTAATCAATCCAATAATGAGTATCAAGTTGATTAGTTGAATTTAATTCAATCAAATTTGCAAGACATTTTGAAACAATATTTTCAATTAACTTGGATTCTTTTTTTGACAAGAAAACTAAATTATTCCCAAAAGAAATAAATTTGACAGGTTTCGGACAAGACAGTAAAGTATGTCCCAAAGATTCCGCCCCAATTACCACCCCAAAACTATGAGCAATGATAATTATTTCATCATAATCCTGATTGCTTAAAATAGGATTTAAAATACTTAAAACTCGATTTCGCACACTAATTCTGAGAGGATTTGATTTAAGATATTCCTTGGTAAAGTGAGAAAGTTCTAAACCTAAATTAATTGGCTCAGAGATAGAAAAAGAAAATAACCAGGCAATCACTAAACCCCAAGCAAACCACTGTATATTAATCCAAGTAGATTTCAAACACCACAAATATAAACTATTGATAAAATCTAAAATATTGTCAGAGATAATTGATAAAAAAGCTACCGAGGTTTGTCCTGTAAAATTAATTAATATTATTATTAATAATAAAGTATTAGCTATGATCCATATTATTAAAATAATCAATGACAATAAAGAGTAAATAACCAAGAGAGGTGAATTGCGAAAAGTTGACCAAATACGAGAAAAAGTCCAATAACCTAATAACCATATACTTAAGAATAATTTTTGTAAATTATTAGAACTGATTTTTGGGATATCTTCTGTCCAATCAACTTCATAAATATCAAGAATACAAGTAGTTAACTCGACTTGCTTGATCTGAAGATTATCCTGAGTTAATTCTCGGTAAGCTTGAAAAAATTTGTATTTTCTTTGTATTTTATCTAATAAAAAGTTAGACAAACCATGATATTTAAACCCAGGGATAAAAATAACTGCTTTTTTGAGTTTAACTGCGGGTTGCCTAGCATCAATAATAATCATCATGACCTATAAATAATGCTAAATTAAAGTGTTAACAATTTTCTAAGTAGCAGAATTACTTTCAAGTTTATAGAATCTTAGCAGCGTTTTGGGAAAATCGATATTACAATTAAGTTACAGTAGGCTAATTTCTGCAAACTCACCCCAACCACACCCTCTATGACCGACGTTCCTGTTTCTCGCATTCGTAACTTCTCCATCATCGCCCATATCGATCACGGTAAGTCCACCTTAGCTGATCGGATGTTGCAAGTGACTAACACTGTCGCACAACGACAGATGAAAGAGCAATTCCTCGATAATATGGATTTGGAACGGGAACGGGGGATTACCATCAAACTCCAAGCCGCACGGATGAATTATACAGCCAAAGATGGTGAAAAATACGTCCTCAACCTCATTGATACCCCTGGCCACGTTGACTTTTCCTATGAAGTCTCCCGTTCTTTGGCAGCTTGTGAAGGGGCCTTATTAGTGGTAGATTCCTCCCAAGGGGTAGAAGCGCAAACCCTGGCCAATGTTTATCTTGCCTTAGAAAATAACTTAGAAATTATTCCAGTTTTAAATAAAATTGACTTACCAGGATCTGAACCCGAAAGGGTGGCCAATGAAATAGAAGAAGTCGTGGGTCTAGATTGCAGTAATATCATTAAAGCCTCTGCTAAAGCAGGAATTGGGGTGGATGAGATTTTAGAATCTATCGTTCATCTGGTTCCTCCTCCCCAGGATACGGTGAATGAACCCCTAAGAGCTTTAATTTTTGATAGTTATTATGATGCCTATCGGGGGGTTATTGTTTATTTTCGGGTCATGGATGGTCGGGTGAAAAAAGGCGATCGCGTCCGTTTAATGGCCTCTGAGAAAGAATACGTAATTGATGAATTAGGGGTTCTCTCCCCTAACCAAATTCAAGTAGATGAACTCCACGCCGGAGAGGTAGGCTATTTCGCGGCTGCGATCAAAGCCGTAGAAGATGCCAGGGTGGGCGATACCATTACCTTATCGCAAAAACCGTCAAAAGAACCCTTACCAGGCTACACAGAAGCAAAACCCATGGTCTTCTGTGGGTTATTTCCCACTGATGCAGATCAATATGGAGACTTGAAAGAAGCCCTAGAAAAGCTAAAACTTAACGATGCTGCCCTTTCCTATGAACCCGAAACTTCGAGTGCTATGGGGTTTGGTTTCCGTTGTGGGTTCTTGGGTTTACTGCACATGGAAATTGTCCAAGAGCGTTTGGAAAGGGAATATGACCTCGATTTAATTACCACGGCCCCCTCTGTTGTTTATCGAGTTACCACCATTGATGGGGAAGTATTTGAAATTGAAAATCCCAGTTTGCTACCCCCTCCCCAAAAACAGGAAAAGGTGGAAGAACCCTATGTTCAGGTGGAGATGATCACTCCAGAGGCCTATGTGGGGACTTTGATGGAATTGTGTCAAGGTCGGCGCGGTATATTCAAGGATATGCGCTACTTTACCCTATCCAGAACCGCCGTAATTTATGAGTTACCTTTAGCAGAAGTGGTGACAGACTTTTTTGATCAATTAAAGTCAAGAACCAGGGGTTATGCCAGTATGGAATATCATTTGATTGGCTATCGAGAAAATCCCTTAGTTAAATTAGAGATTCTGGTTAATGGTGATAGTGTGGATGCTTTGGCCATGATTGTTCATCGGGATAAGGCCTATTATGTAGGTCGTGCTTTGACAGAAAAGCTCAAAGAATTGATTCCTCGTCATCAATTTAAAGTTCCCATTCAAGCGGCCATTGGTGCCAAAATTATTGCTAGTGAACATATTCCCGCCTTACGAAAAGATGTCTTGGCCAAATGTTATGGTGGGGACATTTCCCGTAAGAAGAAACTGCTGCAAAAACAAGCCAAAGGGAAAAAACGCATGAAAGCGATCGGTACTGTAGATGTTCCTCAAGAAGCTTTTATGGCTGTCCTAAAATTAGACCAACAATAAGTATTATTACTTAATATTTTTCAAGAATTGTAACTAGAGACATTGCATGAAACGTCTCTAGATTTTTTTGCCATAATAAAAACTATACCGAGTTTAGAGACTTATTTTGATGTGAAAGTCTTGGTTGATGAGGAATGGCAGCCCGCCTTGACCCAATAATAAAAGTTAAGCCTTATTAATAATTAATTTTCTTGAGAGATCGCGCCGACATTCGGTTTATCATAATAATATCAAGATAGAAAGACCTTTCCATCTGAGGTTTAATTTTTAACTAACAATGTCCAATGAGATCTGTCATGTTTTGCTGATAGAAGATATAGCGTTTCTCGGATTCATGAGGTACAGTAACAGCGATCGCCAAACTCAAAC